>JADLCD010000090.1 GCA_020847395.1 Chitinophagaceae bacterium | reverse complement strand
TTCTTTTTGTGCCAAATAAATTCCTCTGTCCATAACCAACCTTGTTTACGCATTTCGAGAATTAATTCCATTACATAAGTGCTGCGTTCACCTTCAACAACTTTTTCCTTTATGTTTAATATGAAAGTTCCGGTTGGTTTTAAAACCCGGAGAAGTTCTTTTGTTATTGGGAGAAACCATTCAACATATTTGTCTGGATGAATGCCACCATAAGTTCCTTTCCGCTGGTCTGCGTATGGGGGAGATGTTACAATGAGGTCAACAGAGTTAGCGGGAAGTTTTTTGAGTATGGTTTTGCTGTCGCCTAAAAATAAATCTGTTTTTATTTCCATAATAGCGCCCTGTTTGTACAAATATATACCCTTTGACACCGAATGCCAAAAATCTTAGTAATCTTAGAGGCCGCGAAAAATGGCTTGCAACAAATTAACAGGCACTATTATTCTATAAAATGATGACACAGCAAGAGATTTGAAATACAGAATGATAAAAAATTTAGAGGATTGGTTATTAGGCAGTAGAACAGAAAAGGGAGAGAATACAAATATTCTCATTTCTTTCCTCTTTGGTAGTCCCGACAAGAATCGAACTTGTATCTAAAGTTTAGGAAACTTCTATTCTATCCATTGAACTACGGGACCAAATTATTACCCAGGGTAATAACGGGCTGCAAAAATAGTGGTTTCATAATATTTTCAGTTTCTAAATTTCAGTACTTTCAGCATCTTAAATTTTAATATGAAAATAAGATTAGCCGTTATTGCCCTCACTTGCCTGTTTTTTGCCGCAAAAACATTTGCCCAGGCGCCTAAAGCACGCATTAATCATGTGGCTATATATGTGATGGATGTAAAAAAATCAGGAGATTTCTATATCAATGTATTAGGACTTGATACTATACCCGAACCGTTTCACGATGGTAAACATATATGGCTTAAAATAGGCCCCGGCGCCAGCATGCATATTATTCAGGGTGCTGAAGCTAAAAAGGAATATTATAAAAATAATCATACCTGCTTCAGTGTGACATCAGTACCTGCCTTTACCGATATACTCAGAAAGAATAATATTGAATGGGAAGATATTAGCGGAAAAAAGGGCAGCATTACCACAAGAGTAGACGGAGTAAAACAAATATGGCTGCAAGACCCCGATGGCTACTGGATTGAAGTAAATGATGCAAAGGAATAGTAAAAAGAGAGAAGTGAAAGGGCGGGAGGTGTAAGGCATCCGCAAAAAATTTAGGTACATAAATTATAGGGGGGTGATTTGTAGAGACGGGCGTGCCCGTCTCTACAATACAAAATTGCCTTTACCCTACACCTCCCGCCCTTTACCTTCCGCCTTCTACCCTTTACCTTCCACCTTACGCATGGTTTTCCTATCTTTGCAGCCCTAAAAACAGGATATGAAGTTTTATACATTATTGATAAAATACCGCTTACCGCTCAGTTTTATAGCATTGGCCCTGGCGATAGTTGTTAATATATATTCAGGATTTTGGCCGGCATTTACACTATATCTTATAGCGCTTATCGGTATTGTAAGCCATTTCCTGTTTGGCCCTATGCGTTTAATACAGGGTTATATGGAAGATGGAGATATTGAAGGAGCGCAAAAAGTATTGGATTCAATCAAATTTCCCGGGCTGCTTATAAAACCGGTACGCAGTGTATATTATTTTTTGAAATCGAACCTGGCTTTGTTTAAACAGGATTTTGATAATGCTGAAGTGATGATGAAAAAAAGTTTGAGTCTTGGTATGCCCATGAAAGAAACAGAAGGCGCTGCTTATTTTCAATTAGGCAGTATTGCTATGCAAAAAAGTAATATGAAACAGGCGGAAGAATATATCCGCAAAGCCATACGTGCCGGTTTGCCTGACAAAGAAAATACTGCTGCAGCATATCTTCAGATGTGCCAGATATTTATAAACAAAAGAGAGTTCAGGGCAGCAAAAGATTATTTCCGCAGGGCAAAAGAACAAAAGCCTACAACACCACAGGTAGTAGAACAAATTAAGCAGATAGAAAAATATATCAGCCGCATACCTGGTTAGTTGGTAACCATTTAAAAAATTACAAAGCCGCTAACAAAAATGTTGCGGCTTTCTTGTAAAGTAGGTGTACTTTAAGTGAATAAGTGTCGTGCTCATCAATTGGTTTCAACGGCTGTGGTGTATCACTTACTATTGTAAAAGTATTGAAGCATTTCAATGCAGCCAATACTACAAAGTGGTTATATATTTCAATGTTATAACTTTAGTTAGGTGTCGGACTGCTATATTTTTCTTATGCACAATAATAACTTTGCGCAACAACAAGGCACAGGCGTTGACTGCCTGGTATTTATATGCTTTTTATTCATAAACACTAAACAGGCTTTCTATCCTATGTGGCGCTACATAAAAACGAACAGAACAATTTAATATTTTAGCATACTATAACGTGTTAAAAATGAATAGTATTAAAGAGCAGGGCTTCCTGGAATATTACAATAAACTGAATGAACAACAAAAACTTTCGGTAGATACCATTGAAGGACCTGTTCTTGTAAATGCCGGCCCCGGCACGGGTAAAACACAGGTACTTGCCTTGCGCATCGCAAATATCCTGCGACAAACCGACATCAATCCTAACAATATTTTATGCTTAACCTATACAGATAATGGCGCGATAGAAATGCGCAATCGATTGCTTAAAATTGTTGGAGCTGCCGCGTATCATGTGCGCATACACACGTTTCATTCTTTTTGTAATGAAGTGATCCAGGATAACCTCACCTTTTTCGGCAAGCTCAATTTATCACCTATCGGTGATCTTGAAGAGATCGATCTTTTTTATGAATTGATAGATTCCATTGAAAAAGACAACATATTAAAACGTTTCAGGGGAGATGTATATTATGAAAAAGACAGGCTGAAATCACTATTCAGCTTAATGAAGAAAGAAGCATGGACGCCGGAATATTTAAATGAAAGGATTGGAGCTTATATAACGAGCCTGCCAGCCAAAGAAGGATTTTTTTATAAGAAAAAATATAAGGGCTTTGAAGCCGGCGCTCCTAAAGATGCAGCCATTGCGGATGAAACAGAAAAAATGAAAACGCTGCAGGCTGCCGTCTATTTATATCCGCGCTATAATACCATGATGGCGGCTGCCGGACGGTATAATTTTGATGACATGATATTGTGGGTGCTGAACGCGTTTGAAAAAAACAATAATCTTTTACTCGACTACCAGGAACGGTTCATGTATTTTCTGGTAGATGAGTTCCAGGATACCAGCCGTTCGCAAACCTTATTGCTTCAAAAGCTCACCGGGTACTGGGGCGTCCCTAATCTTTTTGTGGTGGGCGATCCGGATCAAAGTATATTTTCTTTCCAGGATGCAAATGTTGAAAACATTAAATCATTTGAAAAAGAGCATGGAGATAATCTTACTAAAATTGATCTCATCAATAATTATCGCTCTACTGCACCAATTTTAGAAGCTTCTTACAGGCTTATTGCGCATAATACCAACAGGCTTATAAACATAGAGAATGATCGTCCGCTTATTTCAGCTAATCCTGCTTTAAAAAATATTTTTGTTGAACCCGTAATCATTGAATACGCAAATACGGGGCAGGAAGCTATTGATGTTGCTATACAGATAGAGCAGCTTTTGCAGCAGGGCGTGAGTGGTAAAGAAATCGCAGTTATATACCGTAATCATGCACAGGTGGAAATGATTACCTCAATGCTTGAAGGAAAAAAAATACCTGTAAATGCAAAAAAGAAGATTGATATACTGGAATTACCTTTTATTAAAAACCTGTTATTGATACTGCAATGGATTGAGCGGGAAAGATATATTCCTTATAGTGCGGATGATCTGTTGTTTTTACTGCTGCACAGCGAATTCTTTACACTTCAACCGCTTGAAATTGCAAAACTCACTATTGCAGTTAATGCTAAAAATAAGGTAACGAAAGAAGATGCATTTTCTCTCCGCCGCATAATGGCTGAAACAGTTGCGCCCAAAGCCGATTTGTTTAACCAGCCTAATGGTCAATCGGTAAAAGAAATCAGTGATACGCTGGAAGCCCTGTTAAAAGCTGCGCAAAACAGTACGGTGCAGCAATTGCTTGAGTTGGTAATTCAGAGAGCCGGCGTGCTTTCATATATTATGCAAAGCCCTGAAAAGCCCTGGCTGATGCAGGTACTTAGTGCATTGTTCGATCATTTAAAAGAAGAGAGTCACCGTAATCCTGATATTACGCTGAAAGAATGGTTAGATAATATTGCCACCATGAAGGCAAACCGTCTTCCTATATCATTATATAAAATTACGGCTAACGATGAGGGTGTAAACATGGTTACCGCCCACGGTGCAAAAGGCTCGGAGTATGCGCATGTGTTTGTAATTGGCTGCACGCAAAAAATATGGGATGATAACAGCAAAGCTAACAGGCGCATGTATAAACTTCCGGATAACTTAGCAGATGATTCTACGGATGATACAAGTACAAAAACAACAGAGCCTGACGATGAGGAAAGCCGGCGATTGTTTTACGTGGCTATTACCCGCGCTAAAACCCATTTACATGTATCGTATGCCATAAAAGATGAAAAAGATAAGGAGCAAACCTGCAGCAGTTTTGTTACCGAACTGCTTGAGGATGGCACATTAAAACTCATTAATAAAACAGTTGATGATAATTTGCTTGCTGATTATTTATATCAACGGTTTGTTGAAAAAGCAAGGCCTGAAATTGAATTGGTAGAAGCAGCATATATAGATGAAATTTTGAAGCGCTATACTATGAGCGTTACGCATCTTAATAACTATCTTAATTGTCCGCTTAAATTTTATTACCAGAATCTTATTCGCGTACCTTCTGCTAAAAATGAAAGTATGGCTTTTGGCAGCGCCATTCACTGGAGTATTGAGCGGCTTTTTATAAAGATGAAAGAGAACGGAAATGTTTTTCTTCCTAAAGAAGATTTGCTGGCAGATTTTAACTGGTATATGAAAAACAATCGCGAAGCTTTTACACCCGAAGCTTTTAAATTAAAAACAGCTTATGGCGAAAAAATATTGCCTGCTTACTATACTAATTATATTGATAAGTGGAATAAAATTATTGTAGCCGAAAAAGCCATCAGGAATGTAACTGTGCAAAATGTGCCGATTAATGGTAAGCTTGATAAGCTGGAGTTTAACGGCAAGCAGGTAAACGTGGTAGATTATAAAACCGGCAAATACGAAAATGCCAAAAAAAAATTGGTTCGTCCGAATGATAAGGAGCCTAATGGCGGAGATTACTGGCGGCAGGCCGTGTTTTATAAAATTTTGCTTGATAACGACAAAACCCTTGACTGGAAAGTTGTAAGTACTGAATTTGATTTTATAGAGCCGGTTGGCGAAGCATATAAAACCGAACTGGTTGAAGTAACCGATGCTGATATTACTACCGTAACGCAGCAAATTACAAGCACCTGGCAAAAAATACAGAACAGGGAATTTAAAACCGGTTGCGGAAAACCCGACTGCGAATGGTGCAATTTTGTGAAAAGCAACCAGCTTTCAGTAGCACTGCATCCTGCTGAAGAAGCAGAAGAAAATTAATATTTACAACATTATTGACAATTGAACGCAGGCTGATTAACTGAAAGCCTTTAAGTTTGCCACTTATTGAAGCGGATACAAACATAGCATGAAAAGAATTTTATATTCCATCGCCATAGTTTTTGTTTTCTATAAACTTGTTGTTTTTACAACAGGTTGTGCGCAGATTATACCACCAACTGGCGGGCCGAGAGATTCTATTCCGCCGGTAATGTTAGGCGCAGTACCTAAAGACTCTTCTATTAACTTTAAGGGCAATAAAGTCGTGCTCACCTTCGATGAATATATTCAACTGGAAAGACCCGAAGAACAACTGGTTATTTCACCCGTGCCCAAAACCAATCCTGTAATTGAAGCAAAGCTGAAGCAGGTAACCATTAAAATAAAAGATACACTCGAAGAAAATACTACTTACAGCATCAACTTCGGCAAGTCGTTAAAAGATTTAAATGAAGGCAATCCTTATAAAAATTTCACCTACCTGTTTTCAACCGGTAGTTATATTGATAGTGGCCGGTTGTCGGGCAAAGTAGTTATTGCAGAAACCGGCAAGCCGGATAGCACATTGATTGTAATGCTTCACCGCAATTTTGATGATTCTGCCGTAATAAAAGAAAAGCCCCGCTACTTCACCAGGCTGGATAGTTCAGGATTATTTGCCTTTAGAAATATTGCTCCCGGGCGCTATAATCTTTTTGCATTGAAAGACCAGAGCGGGCAAAAGATATATTCACGCAATAGTGATTTGTTCGCTTTTTATGATAGCGCCATTGTGGTAGGTTCAGGAGATATGCGCCCTATACTATATGCCTTTTCTGAAGTGCCGGAAGAAAAAAAGAGCGGTGGTCCAGCTTCATCACCTTCTTCAGCACCCAAGCGGGGAGCAGCGCCCAAAAAAGAAAAAAAGCTTTCTTATAGCACTAACTTGTCAGAAGGCCAGCAGGATTTACTGTCTGATTTTATACTTACGTTCAATGATTCTCTTGTTGTGTTTGATGAAAGCAAACTGCATTTTACAGATACATTATTTCAACCCGTTACCGGCTTCACTATATCCCGCGATACTTCAGGAAAAATCATTAATCTCAAATACCCCTGGAAGGAAGAACAACATTTCCGGCTGATACTTGAGCAAGGTATTGCCAAAGATTCTTCCGGGCTTGAATTGGCAAAGCCGGATACCATTAAAATAACCACAAAGAAAAAAGCTGATTACGGCACATTAAAATTGCGTGTAAGAAATCTTGATACAGCCCAGCATGTTGTATTCTTATTTTTTAAAGCCGACAAGCTGGAGCAGGCTGAACCGGCGTACAGTAAAGAATTAAATTTCTCATTATTTCATACAGGCGATTACCAGATACGTATCTTGTATGATAAGAACAATAATCTAAAATGGGACGCTGGTAACTATATGAAAAGGATACAGCCTGAAAAAATTATTTCAGATAGTAAAAAGTATACTATTCGAGCCAACTGGGATAATGAGATCACTATTGAGTTGCCGGCATCGCCACCAGCAGATGTTTTAAAATAATATTTCCGGTTAAAAGAAATATCTAAACTGTGCCGTAAATGTTTGTGGCGTTAGCGACCACATAGCAAAATCTGTCATTGATGCAAGAAATCGTCCATCAAACTCTACGGATATTTTCCTGTTAAGCCTGGTTCCTAACTTAAACAATGGTGCAATCCATGTTTTAGGATACGATATATAATCTTTGATCTCCTTGCTGGTAGCATTATTGGTAATTTCAGTGTATGTGTTTTTCCCGTAGGAAGATATGTTCCATGCAGCGCCAACTCCCGCGTAGACTTTAAACGTTTCCTTACGAATAAAATTAAATAACAATGAAACCGTGGGGGCAATATTGGTTTGCGTAACAGTATATTTCACGGAGCTGTTGGATGATGCAATACTTCTTGCGCCGGTATAAGACGCGCTACTAAAGGCAGCTTCCATTCGTAAAATAATTGCTTGTAAATTTCGAGACATCGATACTTCTATACCGGCGGTAATATAGGGAACGAAACTACCGGTATAGGTCATATTGTTAAAAATGCCGTTAGTACCATCAAATCGCAGGTTACTATAACCTCCACCCGCACCAACAAAAAATGAAGTCTGAATTTTTTTCACCTGGTCTGTAATGGAATATTCCACGGTACCGCCTAATTTGTTCATTTCGGTTACAATACGCGCAAGGTCCTTTTCTTTATAATCCGCATTGTTAATTTTATTTGCCAGTGCCGCAGCATTATGCAGTTCGGGCAAATACGCATTGAGCTGATTAATGAATATTTTTTGAGTGCTAAAACTGCTATTGTTTTCGGAAAGACTAACCTTATAGAGTAACTCTTTAATGCCCTCACCAGTTTTTCTTATAAAAAAATGAAGCTTATTGTCATTCATTTCATACAAATCAAACTGGCTACCTTCTACCAATACACGAAGCAGCGTCGTGTCGGTAATCAAGCGGTTTTCGTCTGCTGGCAACAGATCGGGAATAGAAACCGGTCTTATGTCTTTTTCAACAATTGCTTTTATATAATGATCAAAGCCGGTTATCTCTACAGCTTGTATATCGTATTTACTATACCTGGTAATATCCGTGCTTAATGAATCTTTTATAAATGAAATGCTTGATGGGTTTTTTTCCCAGTTGCGATAGTCAATCCAGCCGTGCAGGGTATCGTTATTATTTAAAACGATATATCCTTTTTTTCGAACACTTTGAGCAGTTGAAAACATCGAAATAAATACAGATAAAAAAAGTGCAGTTCCAAAGATTAGTACTTTCATAAAAAGGGTTTAAGTACGATGAAATTAAAGAAAAAGAAGTATTTCAATAAAAATCCCTCAATATCTTTGCTTCATGCAAATATCCTCCACTCTGTTAGATAATGCGGTGAATGAATTTGCCCGCCTGCCGGGTATTGGTAAAAAAACAGCGCTCAGGCTGGTGCTGCATCTCATCAAACAAAACCCCGATGAAGTGCAACGTTTCAGCGAAGCTATAGATAAGATGAGAAAAGAAGTTGTGTTTTGCAGCGTTTGCCATAATATATCAGATACTGCTGTTTGCAATATTTGCAGTAACCCATCCCGCAAAAAAGAAGCCATTTGCGTAGTTGAAAATATACGCGATGTTATTGCCATAGAAAGCACGCAGCAATTCAGCGGATTGTATCATGTACTCGGTGGTATTATTTCGCCACTTGATGGCATCGGCCCCGACCAGCTAAATATTGAAACGCTCGTAAATCGTGTACAACAGGGAGGCATAACCGAAATCATCTTTGCGCTCAGCCCCAATATACAGGGCGACACCACCATCTATTACATACAAAAAAAACTTCAGCCGTATAATGTTGTAATCACTACTATAGCCCGCGGTATATCCTTTGGCGGTGAGCTCGAATATGCAGATGAACTCACACTCGGCCGCAGCCTGCAAAACCGCATGCCTGTAGAGAAGTATGTATCGCATTGAGCTGTTAGCTATCAGGCATCAGCTTTCAGCAAGCGAAAACCTATAAGGTTTGCAGCGCTGCTATTCAGCCCGGCAAACCTTATAGGTTTTATTCAGCCCGCTGATACCTGATAGCTTACAGCTTCCCTTTGTCCTTTCAATTTCCTTCCCTACCTTTGCGCCAATTACAGGCAGATTTGTTTATTGTTCAGCCTGTTTAAAAACTGAACTAATAAACGA
>JADLCD010000089.1 GCA_020847395.1 Chitinophagaceae bacterium | reverse complement strand
GGCAAATATGCATATTACAATAAGAAAAGCGGTAAAAGAAGATTGTTCAGCATTATTGGAATTGGTTAAAGAACTTGCTTTATACGAGCGTGCGCCGCAGGAAGTAACGGTAACAATGCAGCATTTTGAAGAAAGTGGTTTTGGAAAGAACCCGGTATGGTGGGCTTTTGTTGCAGAAGTTGACAAGGTAATTGTTGGATTCGCCTTGTATTATATCAGGTACTCAACATGGAAAGGGCAGGCAATGTATCTTGAAGATATTTTAGTGACTAATGATATGCGTGGAAAAGGCATCGGCAATTTGCTGTTTGAAAGAATATTTGAAGAAGCAAAAGAAAAAGGATTCAATCGCATAGCCTGGCAGGTGCTTGAGTGGAATGAACCTGCAATCAATTTCTATAAAAAGTACAACACTGCTTTTGATGGGGAATGGATAAATTGTACAGCAGATATTAAAAGCTAAGCCGGTTGCCAACTTTTTATATTAAGGTTACGTATAAAGATTATGTTATTCTTCTGTAAGCATTTGTTAATAGAGTTTTGCAATGCATAAATAAGTATGTTATTTGATAATTTTAACGCTATATACAAGCGTTTTTAATTTTTAATATAAGTTCATCACAACAAAGTGTGTATTGATAAAATTGTACTCCTGTATTTTCTATTAAATACCTGTTTGGTTAAAAGCTAAAATTATAATCAATGTTTATTGCAGCTAATAAAAAAGTATTACGCCCGGGTTTATTCGTATTGATAACTATTGCATTTTTTGTTTCATGCAAAAAAGATAATAATGGAGGAAGCGGTGGAGGTGATACTGCAGAAAATCTTGCTAAAGATTCTGCGTGGTTATATACCCGGGAATTGTATTTGTGGAACCAGAATTTGCCTTCAAATTTTAATGCCCGTAGTTATAATGACCCAAATGCGGTAATGGTTGCGCTCAGGGCATATAGTACGGAACCGGGTTTTACAGGCCCTGTAGACAGGTGGAGTTTTGCCGTAACTAAACGCGAATGGAATGATGTGAGTTCTGGTATCAGCGGAGATTTTGGTTTGGGTATATTTTTTAATACGGTAAATGATTTGCGTGTATCGTATGTTGAGCCTGCATCGCCTGCGGGGAAAGCCGCTATACAAAGAGGCTGGAGATTTACTTCTATTAATGGCAATACTACTATTGATACCAGTTCATCAAACATAACCCGCATTGCGAATGCGATACAAAACAGCAGTACAGGCACATTTATTTTTCAACGTCCTGGTAAGACCGATACTACTATAACACTCACTGCTGCAACTTACCAGGAAGAACCGATATTGCTGGATAGTGTATACACTGTAGGTAATTCAACAGTTGGCTATCTTGTCTATAATTCTTTCCTGGGAGATGTTTCAACTATAAAAAGCAGGTTCAATACTTTATTTAATAAATTCAATAGCGCAGGTGTAACGGATATTATTGTTGATCTTCGCTATAACGGTGGGGGATATGTGGAATTGCAGAATGAACTGGCAAATTACCTGGTACCTTCTTCCGGCAATGGCGGCGTAATGTTGAAAGAAGAATTTAATGATAAATACAGCACCTATTACGATACAACAATTAATTATGCTAAGAAAGGCAGCTTAAATCTTTCACGCATATTTTTTATTACCACAAAGAATACTGCATCAGCAAGTGAACTTTTAATTAATAGCTTAAAACCTTATATGGATGTTAAGCTCATTGGCCGCGCTTCTCATGGCAAGCCCGTTGGTTTCTTCCCATTGTCTGCCGGAGACTGGTATGTGTTTCCGGTATCATTCAGAAGTGTAAATAAAAATGGGGAAGGTAATTATTTTAACGGGTTACAACCAGACGCTACAGTGAGTGATGGTTTGGAAAAAGCCTGGGGAGATGTGGATGAAAACTGTTTGGCAAGCGTACTGCATTATATCAGCTCAGGATCATTCTCAAGAGTATCCGGCCGTGAGCAGCAGGATATATATACTGAACCCGGAAATGTAAAGTTGGGAGCTGCTAAGTTCAGGGGCGCGGTTGATGAAAGACGGTTTAAGAAGTAAGCCGCTATCAATTTTAAAACCCGAGACATATTTCATTCTTTTGCAAGGTTATCGTGTAAGTATAGCCCCTCCAAAGGAAGGGTCTGCCTGACGGGTTATGCTCTTTTTTAATACAAAAATGTCAAATACCCCCCCAAATCATAGTTTGCAGTTTTCTCCCGAAAACATATCTTCATCTTTTCTTCATAATCACTAATTACGATGACCGCAAAAAAGATCCTGCTTTCCCTGGGAATTACTGTGCTGCTGTATAGTAACAGTAACGCCCAAACGAACGATTTTACCAATATTGATCTCACCAGTTTAAATGCTTTTAGTACACCCGGCCCTAACTGGACAATTGCTTCCAATGCCGACGCAGATATCAATAAGGAAGGTTACATGAAAGCCCTGCCCGGCACAGGCGCGATTGTAAATATTGTATCTGCTAAAAACAAATCTCATCTCATAACCAAAGAAGAATTTGGTGATGTTGAACTTGAGTTGGACTTTATGATGGCAAAGCACTCTAACTCCGGAATTTACCTGCAAGGCAGGTATGAAGTGCAATTGTTTGATAGCTGGCAAAAACTCCGCCCAACGTACGTTGATTGCGCCGGCATATACCAGCGCTGGGATGATAACAGGGCAGGAGAGAAAGGATATGAAGGTATAGCGCCATTTACCAATGTTGCAAAGGCGCCGGGATTATGGCAGCATATAAAAATAAAATTCAGGGCGCCGCGCTTTGATGATACAGGCATGAAAATTGAAAATGCACGCTTTGAAGAAATTTATCTTAATGGCGTATTGGTACAGCAACAGGCAGAAGTTACAGGGCCAACCCGCTCTTCTGCATTTGCTGATGAAAAACCAACGGGCCCTGTAATGATACAAGGCGATCATGGTAATGTAGCTTTTCGAAATATACGGTATCGCAAACTTCAGCTCACCGACAATGCAGTACCAACGAATATTGAAAAAAGAAGAGATTTACCCACGCCTATTATCGTAAATGCAGGTGCGCGACCTTATTTACTGCGCAGCTTTCTTAACTATAAAAATAAAATGCTTACGCATGGCATATCTGTAGCAAACCCTAACCAGGTTAATTACTCCTACGATATGAAAACCGGCGGGTTGTTCCAGGTGTGGAGAGGTCAGTTTGCTGATGCCACTGATTTGTGGTACGAACGCGGCGAACCCTACCAGCGCATTATTCCTTTGGGGAGTGTAATCGTATTATCTGATGCGCCTGCCATTGCTGTGCTGAATGATTTTCAAAACACTGCCTGGCCGGATTCGGTTGCATTTGATGATATGCATAACAAAGGTTATACACTTGATGAAAACCGTTCCCCGACTTTTAGATATGAATTGAATAATATAGCCGTAACAGATAAAGTATCTGTGCCGGATGCATCAGGTATAACAAGAACGATAACTGTTGCTGTGCCGGCGCCTAATTTGTATTGCAGGGTAATCAGCGCTAAACAAATTGGCAGAGTGGGCAAAGAAATGTTTGTAATAAATGATAAATCTTACTACATAAACATCAGCGAAAAATTTAAACCTGTTATACGGCAGGCAGGTGGCTTGCAGGAATTGCTTATTCCTGTTACATCTGCAGATCCTGTAACCTATTCTATTACCTGGTAATTTTATTAAGATGACAATCAAATATTCAAACATACATTTTTCAATAAAAAAGATTCTCTGTTTTGTTCTTATCTCCATGAGCCTTACGATTAAGGCGCAGGATAAAACAGATACTGTTCATGATCAGAAAGAAGAAGATTTTTATGATATAGTTACTATTCCTATTCCTGATGATATTATTCTTGAAGTAGGCGGCATGACTTTTTTACCCAATGATGCACTGGCTGTTTCAACGCGCAGGGGCGAGGTTTGGATTATTACCAACCCCTACATGAAAGATGGATTAAAACCACAGTATAAATTATTTGCGCAGGGCATGCATGAAGTGCTGGGATTAAATTATATAAACGGAGATATTTATGCTGTACAGCGTTCAGAGCTTACACGTCTTCGCGATCATGATGGCGATGGTGAAGCAGATGAATATGAAACAGTGTATACATGGCCGTTAGCAGCTAACTATCATGAATTTTCTTACGGGCCTGTTTTGGATAAGCAGGGCAATATGGTAATCACTTTAAATCTTGCATGGGTGTATGATCATGGTGAAAGTTTATCTAAATGGCATGGCTGGATGATTAAAATTTCACCTGATGGCAAAATGAAACCTTTTGCTGCCGGTATGCGTTCGCCTGCCGGGTTTGCATTAAATGATAAAGGCGATATTTTTTATTCTGAAAACCAGGGAGACTGGGTTGGCTCTGGCAGTATTACTCATGTGGCAGAAGGAGATTTTGTTGGTAATCCTGCAAGCCTTGTATGGTCTGGATTGCCTGAATCAAATGTAAAATTGAAAAAGGGAGATATACCAGATACGAACGAACCTAAATACGATGTGGCAAAAAGAGTTCCCGGGTTAAAGCCGCCATCTGTTTGGTTTCCGCATACTATTTTGGGTATCTCCACCTCCGGCATTATCAGTTATGAAAGCCAGGGTAAAATGGGGCCTTTTGAGGGGCAGCTTTTTGTAGGCGACCAGGGGCAAAGCAAAATCATGCGTGTATATCTTGAAAAAATAAAAGGTATATACCAGGGTGCAGTATTTCCATTTCGCGAGGGATTTTCATCAGGTATACTGCGCCTTAACTGGGGTTCTGATGGCAGCATGTTTGTTGGTATGACCTCCCGCGGATGGGGTTCTACCGGCAGAGATTTGTATGGTTTGCAACGCATGGTTTGGAATGGTAAAACGCCTTTCGAAATGAAAACCATTGAGGCAAAACCTGATGGCTTTGAAATATCTTTTACGCAACCCGTAGATGTAAAATCTGCTAAAGATGTAACTTCTTATGCCATCGGCAGTTTCACGTATCAATATCATCACAACTATGGCAGTCCTGTAATTAACCAGGGCAGTTGTCCTGTTAAGGCTATTGAAGTATCAGCAGATCGTTTAAAAGTCAGGCTGGTGGTAGATAGTCTCAGGCTCGGTTATATTCATGAAATAAAAACAGAAGGCGTTGTATCTGCTGATAAAAATACATTGCTGCATCATGTAGCCTATTACACACTCAATCAAATTCCTGATGGCGATAAACTGGTAATTACAGATGATAATAAAGTGAAGCCCGTTATGCAGCATGATCATATGGTGATGGCAGGTAAGAAAGCCGGCGCAGATTCAACAAAAAAAGTAACGGCTGCTCCAAAAGCAAAGCATGTAGTTAAACAACCTGCAGCATGGAAGAGCGGTGCTGAGCGTACCGTAAAATTAGGTACCGTGCCAGGCTTAAAATATGATTTAGAAACAATTACAGTAAAAGCGAATGCAAAAGTAAAACTGGTATTTAATAACAATGATGATATGCTGCACAATATGGTTATTACAATGCCTGGTGCTGCAGATAAAGTTGGTGAAGCGGCTATGAAACTTGGATTGAATGGAGAGAAAGCATGGTATGTGCCAGATTTGCCGGATGTATTGTTTCATACAAAACTATTAGGGCCTTCTGAAACTGAAACGATATATTTTACAGCGCCGGATAAGCCGGGCAAATATCCTTTTGTATGTACATACCCTGGTCATTATCTTATGATGAGAGGTGTATTGGTTGTAACAAAATAAAATACCCTGATTATGAAATGTATAAAACTCTTTTTGGTATGTATGCTTGCAATTACTGTAATGCATAATGCACATGCGCAAAAGAAAGATAAAATAAAAGTGTTGATTATTGACGGACAGAACAACCACGATAACTGGCCGGAAACAACACCCATGATGAAAGGATATCTTGAAGAAACAGGGCTTTTTAGCGTTGATATAGCCACAACCCCTGCGGCAGATGCATCAATGGAAAGTTTTAAACCAGATTTTAGTAAATACAAAGTGGTATTGTTGAATTATAACGGTAAAGCCTGGCCGAAGGAAACTAATGACGCGTTTGAAAAATTTGTATCTAATGGCGGCGGCGTAGTTTCTGTGCATGCGGCAGATAATGCTTTTCCGGAATGGCCGGCATATAACAAAATGATTGGTATTGGCGGCTGGGGCAACAGGAGTGAAAAAGATGGCCCGTATGTATACTATGATAGTACGGGTAAATTAGTGAAAGATAATACGGCGGGCGTTGGCGGAAGTCATGGAAAATTTCATCCTTTCAAAATTGTGACAAGAGATAAAAAACACCCCATTACCAAAGGTATGCCCGAAGTATGGATGCACAACGCCGATGAATTGTATGATCGCCTGCGTGGACCCGCAGAAAACATGACTATACTTGCTACGGCATACAGCGCCAAAGACCAAAGAGGAACCGGTAGGGATGAACCAATGATGATGACAATCAATTATGCTAAAGGAAGAATTTTTCATACTACCTTAGGTCATGCAAATGAATCACAGGAATGTGTGGGCTTCATTACCTATTTGCAAAGAGGTACCGAATGGGTAGCTACAGGTAAAGTAACACAAAAAGTGCCGAAGGAATTTCCTGGTGCTGATGCGGTATTGCTGAGGAAGAAATAAACTTGTTAGTAGCATAAAAAGGGGCGAAATTTTCGCCCCCTTTTTTATGCTGAAAAATGCCATGTAATTTTTTTATCAAATACTTGTATTAAAGACTGGTATTTTCTGGTGCTATACCTTATAATGTTCTACCATCTTCCTGTCCACCAATCATTGGTTGAGGTTGTATTAATTGGTATTCTTTCTCCCAATACAGGGTGGATGATATTAACGCCGGCTGTATTTGCCGTCTTCATTATGCGATCAATGGGGTCATGCCAGGTATGTGTGGATAAAGAAAATTTTGCCCAGTGAACAGGCAATAATGTTTTTGCTTTTAAATCAATGGCAGCCTGCACCGTTTCTTCGGGAAACATATGAATGTTCGGCCACATTTCATTGTATTGGCCGTTTTCTAAAATAGCCATATCAAATGGTCCGTATTTTTCTCCTATAGTGGCAAAATGTGTATCATAACCTGAATCTCCTCCAATAAAAATTTTATTGTTTTTTGAAATTAACACAAATGAAGACCATAATGTTTTATTTCTGCTAAACGTTCTTCCGGAAAAATGCCTTGCAGGTGTGGCTATAAATTCCAACCCTTCTTTGCTTGTATAACTTTCCCACCAATCGAGCTCCACTATTTTTTTTGCAGGCACTCCCCAATATTCCAAATGAGCGCCAACGCCGAGCGAAGTAATAATCAACGGCACATAATTTTTGAGTTTTTTTATTATAGTATAATCAAGATGATCGTAATGGTCGTGTGTAATTACAATAATATCAATACCCGGCAAATCATCTACACTAAATACATTGCTGCCTTCAAAAGCTTTGGAGCCTGCATAAGAAACAGGAGACACTCTTTCACTAAATACCGGGTCAACCAAAATATTAACGCCATCTACCTGCAGCAAATAAGAAGAATGTCCAAACCATGTTATTTCAGGTGTATCTTCAGGTTGCATAAACCAGGAAGGTTTAATAAACGGCAATGCTTTGTTAGGTGAACGGTTAGGGTGTTTTGTAAAAAACATTTCTTTGGTAATTTTTGGAATAGAAACACCCTGTTTCATCGTTCTTGTTTCAGAAAGATTCTGAAAACGATTGTTTTTGTAGTTAGGAGATTTTTTTATTCGTTCAAGTCTTTTGCCTGAAGGCAATTCTCCAAACGAAGTTTGTTGAAAGAAAAGATATATGATAAGGACGACTGCGGCTGCGATTATCAGGAATAGCATTGGATGAAATTAATCCTGAAAGATAAAAAGAACAAATCAAAAATCATGTCATTACCTGACTGGGGTTGTTATTATCTTTAAGTATATGAAAATATTGTGGCGTTATCTGCAACCGCATAAATCGCTCATTATTCTTTCGCTTATGTTAGCGGGCATTGCGCAGTTGCTAACTTTAATTGACCCAATAATATTCGGGAAGATTATTGATGAATATGCGAATAATCCCGGTGGTAAAACCGAAAAAGAATTAGTGAACGGCGTAGGTTTCTGGCTTGTGATAGCAGTGTCTATAGCGCTTATTTCAAGACTGGTAAAAAGCTTACAGGAATATATTACAAGGCTGGTAGTGCAAAAGTTTGGTATGCAGGTTTTTAACGACGGACTAAGGCAAACGCTTCGCCTTTCTTACCAGGAATTTGAATTGCAAAGAAGCGGTGAAACATTATCAACACTGCAAAAAGTACGTACAGATACAGAACGGTTCATCAATTCATTTATCAATATTCTTTTTTCGTCGCTCATAGGCGTTGGATTTTTAATATGGTATGCCATTACAAAGCACTGGTTGCTGATACCTGTGTTTTTAATTGGCATTGTTGTATTAGGAGGATTAACCGGCTTGTTGAGCAGGAAAATAAAAACATTGCAGCGTTCTATTAACAGGGAAACCAACCAGATGTCTGGCGCTATTACCGAATCGTTGCGCAATATCGAGCTGGTAAAAAGTCTTGGATTAACTTTCCAGGAAATAAGGAGGTTAAGAGATCATACCCAAAAAATATTTGACCTGGAGATTGCCAAAGTAAAAAAAGTACGGATGCTGAGTTTTTTGCAAAGTGCTGCGCTTACGCTTCTCCGTCAGTCTATTCTTTTTATTTTACTATGGCTTATTTTCAGGCATGTGCTTACAACGGGTGAACTTATAAGTATGCAGTTTATTTCCACCACTATATTTGGCCCTTTGCAGGATTTAGGAAATATTATTTTGTCGTACAGGGAAGCTGAAGCGTCTATTCTCAGCTTTGATAAGCTGATGCAAAAGCCGATAGAAAAAAGACCTGGGGAACCGGTGGCTATCGGCGTACTGGAATCTTTGCAATTTGATGATGTGGTTTTTCGCCACAATACCGCCTCCATTAATGCGATTGATCATATTTCATTTACAGTTAAAAGTGGAGATACTATTGCATTTGTGGGCCCATCCGGTTCGGGAAAATCTACTTTGGTAAAATTGCTTGTTGGTTTATACCGCCCGGTTTCAGGTGAAATATTTTTTAATAATGTGCCGGCATCGGAAATGCGTTATAACGAAATGCGCAGGCAAATTGGTTTTGTAACCCAGGAAACTCAATTATTCTATGGAACCATAAAAGAAAACCTGTTATTTGTAAAGCCTGATGCAACAGACGAGGAAATTATACATGCGCTTCACCAGGCATCCTGCGAAGCTTTATTAAGCCGTTCTGAAAAAGGAATTGATACGATGCTGGGAGAAGGCGGCATGAAACTTTCGGGCGGAGAAAAGCAACGTATTGCTATTGCCCGTGCTTTACTACGCCATCCGCGGCTGTTAATTTTTGATGAGGCTACTTCTGCATTGGACTCGCTTACGGAAGAAGCCATCACCAGCACTATAAAAGAAATTTCCAAACAGCGCGACCCGATTACTATCCTTATTGCTCACCGGCTTTCCACCATAATGCATGCTGATACTATATATGTATTGGAGAAAGGGAAAATTATAGAAGCCGGAACACATGATTTTTTGGTAGAAAAAAGAGGACTGTATTATGCTATGTGGCGCCAGCAGGTAGGGGAGCGGAGAAGTGATGGCGGATAGTATTAAATATCCTGGATTGCTGCCTGCTGCTGAATTGCCCCGCCCTTAAGGGCGGGGCAATTCAGCAGCAGGGCTTCCAACCTTCCAAAGGTTGGAAGCCCTATCCTGTTTTTCTACAGAATTTGCCATTTTTTTCTTACATTACCATGACAAACATAAATCTCTGCCATTATGATTAAAATTTCTGAAGTTAAAAACGGCGATATTGTAAATGCCCGCTTTGAAGATGTAATCAATACCGGGGAAGTAATACAGGTAGACAGGGAAGAGCGGAAAGCGCTGATTTCTCATGGCGACCAGGAGTTTTGGTATGATACCGAAGATTTAACGCCTGTGCCTTTTACTATTGAGAGCCTGGGAACATTGGGATTTGTAGAATCCAGCGACCCCGTAATAATGGGAACCGGCCGCGCTTTTGTAAAAGGGCCTTTCATCCTGCAGTTTCCTGACGCTGGTAATATTAACCATATCCATTTGATTTACAGGGATGAACACCGCGATATTAAAGGCCCGATATTTCTTCATCAATTGCAGAATCATTATCACTCCATGACTAATTTTCACCTGGAATTAGCTTAACTTTGCCCCGCAAAATCCGGTTATACATGTGTTTCCCCCATCAATTGGGGAAAATTTACTCTTTTTTTGTAATAATCAACAATATAGTCGTATCTTTGCGCACCCAAAAACGGTATGGCAAAACAGACACTCATTAAACAGGATGGAATAATTTTGGAAGCCTTGTCCAATGCGATGTTCAAGGTGAAATTAGAAAACGGTCATGAAATACTGGCTACCATCTCCGGAAAAATGAGAATGAATTATATCCGTATTCTGCCGGGCGATAAAGTGGGCGTTGAAATGAGCCCTTACGATTTGAGCAGGGGACGAATAATTTTCAGGTATAAATAATATTATAACGTTAAAACGCAAAATAAGATGAGAGTAAGAGCATCCATTAAAAAACGCAGTGCAGATTGCAAGATAGTGAGGAGAAAAGGCGTATTGTTTGTTATCAACAAAAAAAATCCCCGCTTTAAACAGCGCCAGGGATAATCATTTTAAATTTTAAATTTCAAATAAAAAATATGGCTCGTATTGCCGGTGTTGATTTACCAAAAAACAAAAGAGGAGAAATAGGATTAACCTATATTTTCGGTATTGGCCGTTCTACTGCTCAATACATACTTGAAAAGGCTGGTATCAGTCTCGACAAAAAAGTTAATCAGTGGAATGATGAGGAATTGAATTCCATTCGTAATATCATCACCAACGAATTTAAGGTAGAAGGCCAGTTGCGTTCTGAAGTTCAGATGAGCATCAAACGTTTACTTGATATTGCCTGCTACCGCGGTTTACGCCACCGTAAGGGATTACCGCTTCGCGGACAGCGTACCCGTACAAATTCACGTACACGTAAAGGTAAACGTAAAACAGTTGCCGGTAAAAAGAAGGCAACCAAGAAGTAATAATATACTTATTGCCGCCAGATCCGGTTTACTTCCCGGGGAGGGGCAATTTGCTTTTTGTATAATAAACATTTAAAAGACTACCTCAGGTATTATGGCTAAAGCACAGCAAAACAGCGCAAAAGCCGCTGCTAAAAAAAGGATTGTAAAAGTTGACTCCTACGGTGATGCTCACGTAACAGCAAGCTTCAATAACATTATTGTAAGTCTGACTAATAAAAATGGTCAGGTTATCAGTTGGAGCAGTGCAGGAAAAATGGGCTTTAAAGGCTCTAAAAAGAATACTCCATACGCTGCACAAATGGCTGCTTCAGATGCTGCAAGAGTTGCGCTTGAAGCCGGCTTAAAAAGAGTGGATGTATTTGTAAAAGGACCAGGCGCCGGACGTGAAGGCGCTATCCGCGCAATCGCTAACAGCGGTATTGAAGTGAATATGATTAAGGATGTAACTCCGCTGCCACACAATGGTTGCCGTCCTCCAAAGAAAAGAAGAGTATAACGTTATTTTTGATTTTTGATTTCTGATTTGGAAATCAAAAATCTTACATCAGAAATCATAAATAGAAACGGGTGTTCGATTGATTTTAGATTTTTAATGATCGGGCATCTTTAATTAAAAAATCAAACAATTATTAATTATGGCACGTTACACAGGCCCAAAAACAAGAATTTCCCGCATTTTCGGTGAACCTATTCTTGGTAACGGTAAATACCTTACCAAAAACAGCAACCCTCCAGGTCAGCACGGACCTTCAAAAAAACGTAAAGCTCCGGGAGAATACGCACTTCAGTTAAAGGAAAAACAAAAAGCTAAATATACTTACGGTTTATTAGAGCGCCAGTTCCGCAAAACATTTGAAGAAGCATCACGCCTTGGTGGTGTTACCGGCGAAAACCTTATCAAATTGCTTGAAGCAAGATTAGATAATACCGTTTTCCGTTTGGGTATCGCTCCTTCTCGCCCTGCAGCAAGACAATTGGTTGCGCACAAACACGTAACTGTAAATGGTGAAGTGGTAAATATCCCTTCTTTCAGATTGAAAGCAGGCGATATCATCAGCCTTAAAGAAAAGAGTGCTGGCAACACTTCAGTTACAAGCCAGGTACGTGGTAAAAATCCTAAGTTCAACTGGTTGGATTGGAACGAAACTGAACTTACAGGTACATTTATTACTTATCCTGAAAGGGAAAGTGTTCCTGAAAATATTAAGGAACAACTTATCGTAGAGTTGTATTCTAAATAATAATTTTCATCTCCGCACAATGCGGAGTCACAATAGTTGATTCTATTATTAACGTGTACCGCCCAGGTGGTATAAAAACTTAAAACTGAAATTTAAACATGGCCATTTTAAATTTCCAAAAGCCGGACAAAATCATACTTCAAAAAGCAAATGAATTTGAAGCATCTTTTGAATTCCGTCCGTTAGAGCCGGGTTATGGTGTTACTATTGGTAACTCACTCCGCAGGGTTTTATTAAACTCTCTCGAAGGATACGCTATCATTGGAATTTTTATTGAAGGCGCTGAACACGAGTTCGCTACACTAAAAGGTGTAACCGAAGATGTTACAGAAATTATATTGAACCTGAAACAGGTTCGTTTCAAAAAAATATTAGACACAGATATCAGCCAAGAAAAACTCACTATTTCTATAAAAGGAAAAAGCGAATTTACTGCTGCTAATATAGGTGAAGCAACCGGTTCATTCCAGGTAATGAATCCTGAATTGCTGATCTGCACATTAGATCCTTCCGCTAAACTCAATATTGAGATTACTATCGGAAAAGGACGTGGTTATGTTCCTTCTGAAGATAATAAAGTGAAAGATGCACCATTCGGATATATTCCTACTGATGCTATTTTTACGCCTATCAAAAATGTAAAATACGGTATTGAAAACTTCCGTGTTGAACAAAGAACAGACTACGAAAAACTGTTGATGGATGTAACTACTGATGGTACCATTCATCCTGAAGAAGCTGTTAAACAGGCTTCACGTATACTGATTCAGCACTTAATGATTATTACTGACGAAAATATTACATTCGACAGTAAAGAAGAGAAGAAAGATGATGTGGTAGATGAGCAGGTACTTCAATTGCGTAAAGTATTGAAAACGCCGCTTGAAGATCTCGACCTGAGCGTACGTGCATTCAACTGCCTGAAAGCTGCTAAAATCAACAGCCTTAGCGAGCTTGTACAATACGAACAGGAAGACCTGATGAAGTTCCGCAACTTCGGTCAAAAATCACTGGCTGAAATTGAACAGGTGTTGGGCGAAAGAAGCCTGCACTTTGGAATGGATTTGCAGAAATTGGGATTGGATAAGGATGAGTTTTAGTTGCAAGTAGAGTCACAGGTTACAAACCTGTTGCTTAAAAATTAACCTGAAACCTGAAACCTGCAATTTTGAACTTGAACCCGAAATTTTTTTTACATAATCTGTTGCGAAAGCGCAGAGCCGGCTGTAAATCCCTGACAACGGTACAGCAGGTATTATTAACCAGTTTGAATTAAGAAAAAGAAAGTGCTGTTGTAGCAACCACTCAACATTTTCAAATTTTCAAATTTTCAAATTTTCAAATTAAAACGTCATGCGTCACGGAGACAAGATCAACAACCTGGGCAGAACAGCGTCGCACAGAAAAGCGTTGTTAAGCAATTTGGCCAATGCATTATTGGTAAACAAACGTATCGTAACTACGCTTGCAAAAGCAAAAGCTTTAAGAGTGTTTATTGAACCGCTTATTACCAAAACAAAGAAGAACGAAAACAAAGAGCAGATCAGCCACAACCATCGTTTGGTATTCAGCGCTTTGAATAACAAAGAAGCGGTAAAAGAATTATTTACTGTAATTGCTCCTAAAGTTGCCGGTCGCCCTGGTGGTTATACCCGCATTATTAAATTAGGAAAACGTATTGGTGATAATGCTGAAACAGCTTTAATTGAACTGGTTGACTTTAACGAAGTATACGGAAAAGGCACAGAAAAAGCTGCAACAGGCACAACTAAAAGAACACGCCGTGCAGGTGGTAGCAGAAAGAAAGCGGAAGCGAAAGAAGAAACTGCGACTGCAGAAACAAAGCCTGAAGAAACCACAATACAGGAGGCTGCTGAAGAAGCAAAACCTGAATAGTGGAATATGTATAGCATTTAAAAAGGCAGTACCGATTTGGTGCTGCCTTTTTTAGTTAACGAGATGTTATTTGTTTGTTAATGATACGTCTATAACATTTATCAACCTTTTAATAAATAGCTTTATGTAAACTAACATTTTGTATATGAGAAACATCAACTACTTTTTAAGTGTTTTTTACACTATTCTGCTCTCTGGTTTTCAGCTCTTGCACAAAAAATATTACTGATACTGTGTCCCCGGCTTTAACTCCTGAAAACCCTTTTGCAGCCGCCCCTATGGCAAGTGTTCTTCCGCCTGTTAATTATAATGATTCCATTGAAAGGCCCACTATTCTTGGTGTGCATCTGCCTAATCCATATATTATAACCAATATGAAGCAGGCTTACAAAAATATTACGGGGCAAACTTCCACTCCTGCAGTAACACATTTGTACGTGCGCTTTAAGCCTTCTACTGCAGAGCAGTTAAGTAAGCTGGATTCTGTTATGGATTTGCAGAGTTTGGATTTATTTGATCAGCCCCTGGATTATGAGGTATTGCAGGAAGGGCATTATTACCAGGATCCGTCCATTCCCTTAGAGCAGATCACCTGGCAGTATGCCGTAGTGCCGCCCGCTTTTCAATTTCCTACAGGTATAACTTACGAAACCCTCGCTTCCATACATATTCCGGATAATACTGCGGTTGAACAGGAGGCAGAAAGGCTTGCCGGATTAAATGCAGATGGAAATGGATTAGCTTCTCAGTCTGCCGCTTCTGCCGGGCAGGCAAAACCGCAGAGTATACCCGTTGAAGGGGATTGCCCGCAAGGCTATAGATGGGACTTTATTACCAGTGCATGTATTCCGGTATCTGTTCCGCCTACAACCGACCCGGTATTTACACCCAGGGGGCAAATATTGGTTTTTGATAACCAGCTTCCTGCTGCCAACCAAAACCAGCCTGTAAGAACTGTTGGTGTTATTGCAAAACGTTGGTTCAAAGTTCAACGTACCTTTACTGATGCTAATGGCAATTTTAATATTACTAAAAATTTCAGGAGAAGAGTGAAACTGGTTGTAAAAT
>JADLCD010000088.1 GCA_020847395.1 Chitinophagaceae bacterium | reverse complement strand
CCTGAAAAACCTAAATCCGAATCAAGAAAAACTTAAATCCAGTATCCGAAAAACATCCTTTGATTAACCGTTTTTAGTCCAATTTCCGAAGAACCTATCCTGTGAACGACCAAAAATAAATCCGGTATCTTAAAGAAAACTGCATGTATTCCCCGTCCAGGTAAAACATTGCCAGCAACAGAAAATGAAATTCATGTGCTTACCACATGTTACCGATCCTAAAAATTATCCATTTTATTTTTCATTTTCTGTTGCTTTCTTTTTTATCTACTCAATTACTTTCAACACTTTTCTATACTCAAACATTAACAGGAGTACATTTTATTTGGATAAATACTTATATGAAAGTTCGCAACAGCAGCTCAGCAATTATTCAAGTGGCTGTTTTCTTCTATAAATTAGGCCAAAGCCTTGTCATTTCTACATTTTTGCCTACCTTTGCCGTCCCAATTTTTTAAAAGCATTGGGTTTATATCATGTCAGATAATCAAATTATTAACCTGCCTGCCGGCGAGGCAGGCTCAAACGCTGATGTTCAGGAGGCTGCTGATGCACCTACAGCGATAACAAATAAACCTGTACAGGCACCGGCCGAACCGGAAACTGCTCACGACGATTTCGACTGGAGCATTGACAAACGCAACGTATCTTCTTACAAAAAAGAAGAAAAAGAAAAGTACGATGCAGTATACGAAGGCACTTTTAAAACCATTACCGATAATGAAATGGTAGAAGGTGTTGTGGTAGGTCTTACAAAAACCGATGTTGTGGTAAACATAGGTTTCAAAAGCGATGGATTGGTTTCGCTGAATGAATTCCGTGATCTTCAGGGCCTGAAAGTAGGCGATACTGTTGAAGTAATGGTAGTAGAAAAAGAAGACAGGGAAGGACATCTTCATCTTAGCCGCAAACAGGCGCGTATTACACGTGCATGGGAGCGCATAGTTGAAATACACAAAACTGGCGAAGTGGTTACAGGTGTGGTTACCAGCAAAACAAAAGGTGGTTTGATTGTGGATGTATTTGGTATGGAAACATTCTTACCTGGTTCACAAATTGACGTTAAACCTGTAACTGATTACGATCAGTTTGTTGGTAAAACAATGGAGTTTAAAGTGGTTAAGATCAACGAAACCATTAAGAACGCTGTTGTATCTCATAAAGCGCTTATTGAAAGCGATATTGAAGCACAACGCGCTGAAATCATCAGCAAACTCGAAAAAGGCCAGGTACTTGAAGGAACTATCAAGAACATTACCGACTTTGGAGCATTTCTCGATCTTGGCGGCTTAGACGGTCTGTTATACATCACTGATATAAGCTGGGGTCGCATAAGCCACCCGAGCGAAGTGTTGAAAATGGATCAGAAATTAAACGTGGTTGTTCTTGACTTTGATGATGACAAAAAACGCATCAGTCTTGGTCTGAAGCAACTTACTCCTCACCCATGGGATACATTGCCTGATGCCATCAGTGAAGGAAAAGTAGTAAAAGGAAAAGTAGTGAACATTGAAGATTACGGCGCATTCCTTGAAATACTTCCTGGTGTTGAAGGTTTGGTTCACGTAAGTGAAATTACCTGGGCAAATACGCCAATCAACGCTAAAGAATTTTTCAAATTGGGTGATGAACACGAAGCTAAAGTGGTAACACTTGATAAAGATTCACGCAAGATGAGTCTTTCTATCAAACAGCTTACACCTGATCCCTGGAACGAAATCGAAAACAAATACCCGGTTGAAAGCCGTCATAAAGGATTGGTGAAAAACATTACGCCTTATGGTGTGTTTGTTGAGCTTGAGCCAGGCATTGGTGGTATGATCCACATCAGCGATCTTAGCTGGTTGAAACGCTTTAACCACCCAAGTGAATACACTAAGGTTGGCAGCGAAATCGACATTGTCATCCTCGGTATAGATAAAGAAAACCGCAAATTGCAGTTAGGCCACAAACAGTTGGAAGAAGATCCCTGGAATGCATTACAGGATACCTTCGCTGTTGGAAGCATACACGAAGGCACTGTAATTAAGAAAGATGATAAAGGCGCAGTGGTTCAGTTACCATACGGATTGGAAGGTTATGCACCTGCACGCCACCTCTTTAAAGAAGATGGCAAAACAGTTGGCGCAGACGAAACAACCCAGTTTGTGGTTATTGAATTTGACAGGAACGAAAAACGTATACTGTTAAGCCATACACGCATTTGGGAACAGGCTAAAGCAGACGAAAAAGAAGCAGAGAATAAAGAGAGAAAAGCTGAAGCTGCTAAAACCAAAAAAGCGGTTAAAGACATACAGGGTAAGGTTGAAAAAACCACCCTCGGTGATCTTGGCGTACTCGCTGAATTGAAAAAGAAAATGGAACAGGGCGGCGAAGAAAAAGCCGCTGAATAAATTCCTGTAGGTAGAAACAAGGCATGCCTTGTTTCTACCCTTAAAAAAAATCCGCCTGGTATATAAACCGGCGGATTTTTTTATTTATGTAAACATTTTCAATGTTATTACACAAGGCAATGCTAGCAAACCTGCAGCAGGATGGAGCGCGGCTGGCGCAGGTCTGTAGAGTTGGTGTTGTGTGACGGCTGACCTGCTGCCTAAGCATTACTTGTTTCACCCATAATAACAGGAATGTTATTCAATGCCATTTAAAAAATTAAGATAAGTAATCGCAAGGCGGCAGGTATAGCTAAGCACAAAGCAATGCTACCAAACCTGCGCCAGAGCGGCGCGGGCAATTAAAGACTTTGCTTTAGTGCTGGTTATATAATCAAAACACTCTCGCCGTCATTTCGATACCGCCCTCGGGTTGTAATGAATTAAATGCATGTTGCGGCGGTGAGAAATCTGTTTGGTAGTAGTACAAAAGTTGAACATCAGTAGCAATGCCAGACAGATTTTTCTCCCGACCTTTGGTTGGGATCGCAATACGATGGAACTATGTTGATTTTGACCTGTGCAGTGAAATGTAACCCGTAGATACGGGCATGCCTTGTCTCTACCCCTAATAAAATCCGCCTGGGGTATAACCCAGCAAATTTTATTATTTACGCCATCCACATTTCATTTCATCAGCATATTCAATTGCTCCTCTCCAAACTGCGCTAAACTTTGCAGTTTCATATCCGCCGCGCCCCATTTTTCCAGGTGGTACGATGAGGCAAGCGGAATAACAACGCATTTCATTCTTGCCGCTTTTACCGCAACCATTCCGTTAAAAGAATCTTCAAAACAAATACACTGCACAGGTGCAACGCCTAACTGCATAGCACAATCAAGATACACTTCAGGGTGAGGCTTCCCATATTCCAGGTTTTCGGCAGAAACGATGCAATCTAAATACTCACGTATATTTAATTTATCGGCAACAATATCCGCAAGTTTTATGGGCGATGATGTAGCGATGGCCATTTTAAATCCCCTCTTTTTAAAAAACGAAAAGATTTCCGGCACACCCGGCATAGCAACACCGTATTTCTCTATCTTATTAATTGCTTTATCAATGATGCCTGTCACTGCGTTTTCTGCATGCTGTTTATCAATCTTAAAAAAACTGAACCAATGCGCAACCCACTCATCGGTACGCAAACCTGTAGAGCTATAGTATTGTTCAGCCGTAAGATGAATATTGAATTCTTTTAAAAGTTCAATTCCTGCTTCTTCCCAGAATGGTTCTGAGTCAATAAGAAGACCGTCCATATCAAATATAACAGCATCTGATTTCATGGCGCAAATATATAACCGGGCAGCATAATATGAAGGCGCTTTTTCTATATAACCACATAGGAGCAGTAGAAATATAGGTATACAGAAATATACTATGCTATTCCATGTTTCTACTGTTCCTATGTGGTAAAAAATATTATTTCCCGTTATCAAACTGCTTCAGTATTTTTTTTGCACGCGATTTAAAAGCCGCTGTTTCATGAGGCAACTGGTCTTCAATAATAAGCTTTAGCTCAGGTATAATTTCAGGATATTGATTTGCAAGATTTGCAAGAACGGTAAGACTAAAAGCCTTTACAGCCACCATCTCTTTAGGATCAGCAATATATTGAAAACATATATCCATTATTTCTCCGTGCAATGATTCCGGTATTTCAACGGACTGTAAAAGCCTGATAGTATTTCTTTTTACAGCATTATGAATACCCGGCTTTTTGAGGTTGCGGATTATTTTGTTCAAATGTTTCCTGATAAGTTCAGGATGTGCTATTACGCTATAACTTAACGGCCATGCCGCTCTTTGTATAACACGGTATTCATCATTAAAAAACAGGTCTGCCAGCGCATCAAACCTTTTTTGATCCTTACCGATATACCGCACAATGCTTTCACATTGTTTTTTTGAATGTTCGAGTAATATTACCGCTCTTAAATCCATAAAATACTATCTCAATTTACGGAAACGATTGTGTGATTTTTAAAGATTATTGAATTTATAGCCGCAGGGTTTGTTGTTTTCCTATACTTTTAAATAATTTCGAACGATGCTTAAAAATGTACTTCAGGAATTTGGTCTGAGTACCCCGGAGCTGAAAGTGGTTCCGTTTGGGTCAGGATTGATCAATCATACCTGGAAAATAAATCAAACCGACGGCGAGGCTTATATTCTGCAACGGATCAATCATAATGTTTTTAAAGCTCCGCAAGACATTGCATATAATGTACGATTGATAGGTTCTTATCTTGCAAAGCAATATCCCGAATACTTTTTTGTACGTAATGTATTTACAAATAAGGGTGATGATATTCATTTTGTGGAGGGAGAAGGCTATTTCAGGCTGGTGCCTTTTGTAAAACAATCGCATACCGTAGATGTTGTTCAAAATCCCGGGCAGGCGTTTGAAGCCGCCAAACAATTTGGGCGATTTACTCATTTGCTGAATGATTTTCCTGTATTGCAATTAAAAGTAACCATTCCTGATTTTCATAATCTCACCTTACGTTATAACCAGTTTTTGCAGTCGCTGCAAACCGGCAACAAAGAAAGAATTACAGAGGCAAAAGAAGAAATTGCGTGGTTGGAAAATAAACATTATATCGTAGAAAAATTTGAGGCGATGAAAAATAATCCTGATTTTAAAATCAGGGTTACACACCATGATACAAAGATCAGCAATGTATTGTTTGATGATAATGATAAAGGCATATGCGTGATAGATCTCGACACGGTTATGCCGGGTTATTTTATCAGTGATGTTGGAGATATGATGCGTACCTGCCTCTCGCCGGTAAGTGAAGAAGAAAAAGATTTTTCTAAAATTGAAATACGCAACGAATATTATAAGGCAATCGTGCAGGGATACCTTGCCGGCATGGAAGGCGATTTAAGTGAAGCAGAGTGTAAAAGCTTTTTTGATGGTGGTTGTTATCTTATATATATGCAGGCATTGCGTTATGTTGCAGACTATGTAAGCAATGATGTTTATTACGGCTCAAAATACCCCGGGCATAATTTTGTAAGAGCAAAAAACCAGATTACTTTACTAAGAAAAATGCTGGAAAATGAGAAGATGCTAAAGGAAAGTTTATAGCTTCAGTACATTATTTAGTCTTATCCAGGCATTAGCAAAAACTGCTATCCCGGCAGCAACTAAACAAGTTTGGTACTGCTCTTTATAACAGCAATTATTATTTGTAGTATTCCAAACTTTTACTTTACTTTTTACCGGTATATTTGCACTCCTTTTAATCAATATTGAAGAACCTGGATCATGACACGTTTATTTACACTTGTAGTGATTGCTTTTTTAGCGTCTGTTTCATTTATATATGCACAATCAACCTTAACTATTTCCGGTAAAATAACCGACAGCAGGTCAAACCCGGTTAGCGCCGCTACTGTTGCATTGCTGAATACAGGCAGAACAACCGTAACAGATGATAATGGCGTTTTTAACCTGCGCAATATTATTCCGGGGAAATATACCATAAGAATTTCTGCAGTTGGTTATGCGGCTATCAGCAAAGAAATTTCTGTTGCCCCTGGCGCTGTGGAAAATATCGATTTTATATTGCAGGATGCTGATAACCGGCTCGACAATATTGTGGTAACCGCGCAGAAAAAAGAAGAACAGCTTCAGAAAATTCCATTCAGCATAAGTGCCTTAACTTCAAAAGAAGTAAAGGAATACAGGCTCTGGAATGCGAAAGATCTTACTGCCATTATACCGAATTTATATTCTGCCAACTCCGGCGATGAAAGAAATATTTCATCTATACGTGGTATTGGTACCACTTCTTATGATCCTGCGGTGGCAACGTATATAGATGGTGTTAATCAATTTACTTTGGATACGTATACATCGCAACTGATGGATGTGGAAAGAATAGAAGTGTTGCGTGGCCCGCAGGGAACGCTGTATGGCCGTAACGCAATGGGCGGCGTAATCAATATCATCACTAAACAACCTTCAGATGTTGCCGGCGCTTTTGCCGAAATAAATATCGGCAACTACAATCAACAGCGATATGAAGCCGGTTTTCGCGCACCATTAATAAAAGGAAAATTATACCTCGGTGTTGCAGGTATGTATAACAAACGCGATGGTTATTATACCAATACTTATCGCAACCAATCATTTGATAAGCAAAATACTTATGCCGGTAATTATTATTTAAAATATAAGCCTGCTGATAAATGGATGATTTCGCTGAACATGAAACACCAGTCCAACAGGAATGATGGTGCATTTACTTTATCAGGCAGCGTGGATGATGCATTTGAAAATCCGTATAAGATTCAACAAAATGCAAAAGGCAGAATGATTGATAATACTTTGTTTAGCGCTTTGGGTATTACATACAGTGGCAATACATTTAATTTCAGTTCACAAACTGCTTATCAATCAAATTACAGGTACTACCAGGATCCGGTAGATGGTGATTTTTCTCAACTTGATGCTGTTACCATTATTAATAATTATGGCAAGCCCTGGAATAAAGTAAAAACATGGACCCAGGAATTTAAACTGAATTCCAATACTGCTTCTCCCCTTCAATGGACGGTGGGTACATATATGTTTGCAGATAACAGGCCAAATAAGCAGGCTACTCATTATGGGGAAGATGCAGGTTTACTCGGCGTGCCCGACGTAAATTTTTCTACCATAAATATAACAACCGCAAAAAGTAAGGGCATCGCTTTTTACGGACAGGCTACTTATACTATTGTTGAAAATCTTGATGTAACAGCGGGCGTTAGGTACGACTATGAGCACAAACAATATAACCTGATGGGCGAGTATCAGAAAGATGGAGATGCTCCCATAACTACAACACCTGATACCAGTGCTGCGATTCACTATGGAGCGTTTTCTCCTAAAGTAGGAATATCATATAAAATTGCTGCAAGCAGTAATATATATGCTACATATAGTCGCGGTTTCCGTACAGGCGGTATGACCCAGTTGTCTTCTGATCCTTCTCAACCACCATTGTACAAATACAATCCTGAATACAGTAATAATGTGGAAGTTGGTATTAAGAATAGTTTCTTTAATGAAAAACTGCATGCTAACCTAGCGTTGTTCCTAACCAATATTACAGGAGTGCAGGTTCCCACATTAGTATTGCCGGATGCGATAACTATTATCAGGAATGCCGGTAAACTCCGGAGTAAAGGCGTAGAACTTGAACTATCTGCCGCGCCTGTTAAAGGTTTGCAGATAAGCTATAATCTTGGCTATACTGATGCATCATATGCTAACCTTAAGCTTTCGCAAAACGGCGCTTCGGTTAACCTTGACGGTAAGAAACAAATTTTTACGCCTGATGTTACTTCAATGCTGGCAGCGCAGTATAGTTATAGTATTGGTACAAAACAGCATTTGAGATTAGTAGTGCGCGGTGAATGGACTTATCTTGGTAAACAATACTTTGATCTCTCTAATAATATTGTACAAAACCCCTACAGTTTGCTCAATACCCGTTTTGGTATTGCTTCAAAATATATTGATCTTATGTTTTGGGGATGCAACCTTACCGGCAAAAAGTATATAGCATACGCCTATGATTTTGGCGCTGTACATCTGGGCGATCCTAAAACATATGGCGCAACGCTCGCATTCAGGTTGTAAACCCATTGCCGGTATGACTAACTTTATTTTGATAGGCTTATGCATACTCACAGGTTTTTTATTGAGAAGATCCGGCACTCTTCCACAGGATACATATAAGGGCGTAAATGCCTGGATTATCAATATTGCGCTGCCGGCAGTTTCTTTTAAATATCTACCGCATATTCAATGGAACAGCTCAATGCTGCTGCCTGTATTAATGCCGGTAATTATATGGCTTTGTGCATGGTTGTATGTAAAAATATATGCCAGCCAAAATGTAATCAGCAGGCAAACCGCAGCGGCATTACGCTTGTCTACCGGTTTAAGCAACACTTCTTTTGTGGGTTTTCCGCTTACGGTGGCATATTTTGGTGAGCAGGAATTAAGTACTGCCGTAATTTGCGACCAGGTAACTTTTATGATACTTGCTACAGCAGGAATATTATTGGCTGTAAATGCATCCGGGAGTTCGAATCCTTCACTAACCTCCATAATAAAAAAAATAATTTCTTTTCCACCGTTTATTGCCTGTATAGCTGCATTGGTTATTCCTGTTTTTGTTGATATATCACCGTTAGATAACGTATTTGATAAGCTTGCCGGCACTATCGGCCCGCTGGCTTTATTTTCTATTGGCTTACAAATAAAATTTACAGGCTGGAAAGATGAAGTAAAACATATTGGTTATGCACTGCTTTTTAAACTTATACTGGCACCATTAATCATACTGATAATAATATTACTCACCGGTACTAAAAATAATATTGCACAGGTAACTGTTTTTGAATCTGCTATGCCTTCATTCTTAACTGCCAGTATTGTTGCCGCTCAATATAACCTTAACCCGAAATTATCTTCGCTTATTACGGGCATCAGTATCGTTTTATCATTTTTAACTACTGCCATCTGGTACCAGGCTATCGTGCATTTTATAGCCAGGTAAAATATTGCCCAATTCAACAGGCTGTAATTGGCAGGTATTTTGATTTAATGCTCTTTCATAATATAACACGCATTATGAAAGTACTTGGCATTATACTGATTGTTGCAGGCATTGCAATGTTCCTATTTAGAGGATTTAGCTTTACCAAGGAAAAGAAACTGATTGATGTTGGCCCCGTAGAACTGAATACCAAAGAAAAAAAGCAGGTGAGCTGGCCAACATATGCAGGCGGCATCGCAATGGTAGCAGGAGTAGTAGTATTATTAGCAGGGCGTAAGAAATAAGTTTTGTTTCAATGGCAATAATAATCCGTGCCCTATTTATTTGTTCAAAAAGATATTTGCTTCAGTAAGTAAACAGATATTTGCCGTATGCATTTAAGTGCTGCGGCAAATACAATTAAATCACAGCTTGGCAGGTTGGGCATTGACGGCTTCCTGGTTGGAATTATTGCCGCTATACTACTTGCGTATTTCTTTCCCCAACCTGGGATTATAACCGAACCCGTTTCGCTGGAACAGGTGGCTGGTTATGGCATTTCTGTCATTTTTTTCTTTTACGGTCTGCGGCTGAATTTTAAAAAGCTGGCAGTTGAATTAATAAATTGGAGGATGCATATTATTGTTCAGCTAACAACGTTTATTGTATTTCCTCTTATAGCGCTCGCAGTTAAGCCTTTTTTTAATGCTGACTCCATATTATGGCTCGGCATATTTTATCTCTGCACATTACCGTCTACAGTTTCATCGTCTGTTGTAATGGTTTCTATTGCTGATGGAAATGTTCCGGCAGCAATATTTAACGCAAGTATTTCTACACTGCTTGGCGTTTTTATCACACCCTTATGGATGATACCTTTTATTGAAGAAAAAGCTGTTCATACAAATACATCATCCATAATACTAAAACTGGTTATGCAGGTAGTGGTGCCGGTATGCTGCGGATTGTTATTTCATAAATATGGCAGCGCATTTGCAGAAAAATATAAAAAGCGTTTAAAACTTTTCGACCAGTCAGTAATACTGCTGATTATTTATACTTCATTCTGTCACTCTTTTTACAACCATTCGTTTGAAGCATTCAGTATTGATACGCTTTTATATTTGTGCGCGGGAATGTCGGCATTGTTTTTTATTGTTTACTATTTAACAAAGTATATCTGCAAACTCTTTAAATTTCAACAAAGAGATAGCACAACTGTATTATTTTGTGGGTCAAAAAAATCACTGGTACATGGTACGGTTATGTCGAAAGTTTTGTTTAGCGCAACATTACCTGTTAGTATAATTTTGCTTCCGGTGATGATTTATCATTCTTTGCAATTGATATTTGTGGGCGTAATAGCACAACGGGTAAGAAAAAAGGAAATTGCAGATACCTCACGAACAAAATAAAGTATTATGAACCGGGATGAATTGTTAGAGTTTTCTATCTATGTAATTTCAGGTTTTTTATTAGGATTATTAATCCAGAAAACGCTCACCCCTATTTTGAACAGGCTTGCCAGGCGAAGCAAGTGGTCCGGAGATGATATTATCATTCAAAACATATCTAAATGGTTTATTCCGTGGTTAACGGCACTCGGTATTTTTTTAGCCTGGCAAAGAGTAGAAATGAAGGAGAAATATCATAACTGGTTAGAAAACGCACTGATTATATTTTACATTTTATCAGCCACCATCATTCTTGCCAGAATATTATCCGCAATTACTACAATAAAAGAAAAAAATTCCGGAAAAATTTCCTCTTCATCATCAATAATAGGAAACATTATAAAGGTTATCGTATACTGTCTTGGTTTTTTAATGATACTTCAATCTATCGGCGTAAAAATAACCCCTATCCTAACAGCACTGGGTGTTGGAGGTTTGGCGGTAGCGCTGGCTTTACAGGATACGCTTTCAAATCTATTTGCCGGTATCCAGATAGTATCTACCAAAAAAATCAATACAGGTGATTATATAAAACTCGATTCAGGACAGGAGGGTTTTGTGGAAGATGTAAACTGGCGCTATACTTCCGTAAGAGTGGGAGCCAATAGTATATTTATTGTTCCCAATTCAAAAATGGCCGGCCTTATTGTAACTAATTTTGATTATCCCAACAAGGACTTTGTATTTGATATTCTTATTGGTGTTGACTATGGCAGCAACCTCGACCATGTAGAACGTGTTACGATTGAAGTGATAAAAGATGTGCAGGAAACAATGGAGCAATGTGTTCCTGATTTTGACCCCTTCATCCGATTTCAGCAATTCGGAGCCAGCAGTATTGATTTAAAAGCATTTATAAGGGTAAGAGATTTCGGCAGCCAGGTTATTGTAAAACATGAGTTCATAAAAAGGCTTAAAAAAAGATATGAAGAAGAAGGTATCATTATTCCTTACCCCACGCAAACCATATACGTTAATAAGCCGGAAAGTGATATTAAGCCCTCTTCTGCTTAATAGTAATTTTGTATAAAAAGAACTTTATCTGCTCCTTCGTTTATACTTACATGTTGGGAAGAATAAAATAATTATAGCTCTTTTATTACTATATCCTTATAATAAACTTCGGCTTTTCCACCTCCATGAATCTGCAAACCTATCAGCCCTGATTGTGGTATGGCTTTATCGCTTTCCACATAATCTGCTGTTTTGTGGCCGTTAAGAAAGATGGTGATGTGCCCATTATTTGATCTTACTTCATAATCGTTCCACTCATTGCGTTTTAAAATTCTTTTTAAAAGCACGGTATCCATAGGCGTTAGTGTTTTGTTTCTTCTTGATTCATCATAAAGGCTTCCCCAGTAACCATCACCTAAATCAGCCTGGTAACCTTTCATTTCATTAGGCGGATCGGTTAATCTTACACTATGAAATTGTACGCCGGTATTTACAAACCCTTCTTTGCCTATTAACTTAAACTTGAGCTTTAAATTAAAATTGGAGAACTTTTTTGTGGTGACTAAAAAATTATTCTCAGGAACAATTTTATCAAAATAACCTCCGATAATAACGCCATCCTGTATACGCCAGGTTTTTACAGTATCGCCTTCCCAACCGTTAAAATTATGCTCGTTAAATAATTTAATGGTTTTTTTCTGCGCAAAAATATTGGCAGAAAAAAATGCAAGCAATATAATGCAGCCGCTGATACGTTTAAGATTATACATAAAAAATCATTGAGTGTTCTTTCAAAGATAGAAAGTATACTCAATGAAAAGTAGAATAATTTAACCTTCGGTTTATAAAACAGCGTTATCCTGTTAGTAAGGAGAAGTAACCAATAAATATACAATGGCAAGCAGTGAAACCGCACCTATAATCAATACCGCCAATTCAAGCTTATTGTCAGTAACAGGTTGAGTTTTTACGGCTTGAAGTGTTTCATTATCTTGGGAAAAATTTACGCTTTCTTCTCTCCTTGTGCTTTTATACTCCCGCGAAAGCGTGTAGTCGTTATTGTTAGTAGCAGTATTTTTAGCTTTTTCCGGCTCCTCAACTACGTTAGTAGCAGGCGTTTCATTAACATTATCTCTTACCTGTACATGCACAATATTCCTGCATGAATTTGATTTGATAGTGCGTATGCGTGTATTATCTATTGTGGGCTTCAACGCCACCACGTGGCTTATATATTTTTCTGAAGTTGCCAGCGAATCATAGTCATACACATTATCCGAACCCGTTTTCACAAGTGCCGGCGCGCTTGAAATATTAACTACTCTTTGTGCAGGGCTATCGATTACAGCCGGTTTTAAATTTTCAGCGGAGGGAAGATACGGAGCGAGATCTTTTATTTCAGAAGGATATCTCCATGCGCAGCTTTTCTTGTCTATCCATACAAGGTCAAATGGTTTTAATCCCATTTGTTGCAATTCCTCAAGGGAATATGGGCCTGTTTGCTTGTTGTTCCGCAATAACAAATACTCTTTCATGAATGTTGTAGTTTATGATCTAAAGCTCAATGGCATATTTCAGAGGAACAGGAAGATCCAAAGCGTTAGTCCGGATTACAGACATTCGTAGGAAAAGGATTTATGAGGTCAAAGTAGAAGTTGTGCGGGGTTATGCAAAGTTATTAGAGTATTTCAAAAAAAAGAACAGTTTACCATATTTTCGGTAAACTGTTCCTAAGGTACTATTTTAAATTGAGCTACGCTATATCAGCTCCAACTTTTAGATTATTTTATAATTTAAGCTGGCTCATACGGGAGGTTATTAACATGCCTAACCCGGCTATATTGAATATTATCTTTTTATTTTCAACAAATGGTTTGGCGGGCTCCGGGCTTTTTTTAGTTTTTGTTTTAACTTTTATTACAGTTGTAAACTGTTGGTGGTCAGCAACTATTTCAGCAGTTTCTACTTTTTGTTTTTCACCAAGCACATTATATTCCATCAGCTCGGCATTGTTTACCTCAGGTTGCGCATCGCAAACAGCATTTCCGGCTATCGTCATTGTGCCTCCATATTTGTTTGCATTATCTGCCGCAACAAGATATTCGTAACCTTCAGGAATGTCAGAAGTAAATGCATCAGGCTCGTTGATATATGATATATTCTTCTTTTTATAATCTGAAGGGATGTTGTATTCTTTAAAATACCTGATTTGCTTTTCCTTTGCATTATTTATAATAGTAGCCTCGGTAAGCGCTGCTTTTGGTGCAAATTGTTTTAACTCGTGTAACTCAGACGGATACTTCCAGGTAATACTTTCATCTTCTATCCAGATAAGATCTAATTGTTCAAGGCATATTTGTTTTAAGCCGTCAACAGTGTAGGGTCCCGATTCCACATTGTTTCTTAATAATTGATACATTTTCATGATTACAGATTTTAGTGAATTCCGTTTCTTAAACCGTAGGTGAAATTAATCATGAAACTGAGAAAAGAAATATGTAATCGGCCAGCGGAGGTTATTTTTCGCCCAAAAAAATGTGTACTGTCAAATATTAAAACGTGAATTACCTTTTGAGAAAAAAGTAGATTGAAGCAGCCATCCAAAAAGTATAACTGCAAATGCACCTATTGCATTTAACCATAAAAAGCTCAAATCAATTATCTTTTTTTCATTTAAGATAAATAATGTCACCACTAAAATTTCTCCAATAATTGCTCCCCAAAAAACAGCATTACTCTTTATACGCTTTCCATAAAAAGCCACCAGGAACACACCGAGAATAACACCATAAAAAAGCGAACCTAAAATATTAACAGCTTCAATTAAGCTGTTGCCAATATTGTAAGCAAACTGTGCCACTATAATACAAAATATGCCCCATGCTATTGTATATTTTCTCGACACACTATAATCTTTTGCTTCATCCATATTTTTATTGATGAATTTTTTATGAATATCAACAATGGTGCTTGATGATAGTGAGTTTAATGCAGCCGCTATACTACCCCATGAAGAAATAAATATCACAGCAATCAATAAACCTATTAAACCTTTGGGTAAATAATCTAAAACAAATCTGAGGAATATGTAGTTGGTATCTTCATCATCACCACCAACCTCCGGTTTTTTAATAATGGCGGAAACAGCGGCACGCAAACTGTCTCGCTGCCTGTTAATCTCCTTTAATATTAACCTGTCAGCATCATCACTCCCGGCAATTGTTTTTACTACCTGTTTTTTTCTTATTTCTAATGAGTCGTATTGTTGTTTAATTATACGTACAGAATCGGCATATTTTGTTTTTTCAATTTTTACAATTTGTGCCTGGTTAAAAAATAGTGGGGCATTATTAAACTGGTAGAAGGAAAAAATAAGTATGCCTAAGAGTAAAATTAAAAATTGCATTGGTACTTTCACAAGACCGTTCATTAATAATCCCATTCGGCTTTCCTTTACTGATTTCCCGGTGAGGTACCTGCCTACCTGGCTTTGGTCTGTACCGAAATATGACAGCGCTAAAAAGAACCCTCCTATTATGCCGCTTAACAGGTTGTATTTATCGCGCCAGTTAAATGTTCCGTTTTCTTTAAATCCGGTTGTAATTACATTGGTTCTTCCCGAACTTCCGGCTACCTTTAATGCATCCAGAAAGCCTACGCCTTCAGGCAGGTATTTTACTACCAGGTAGCCTGCAAAAAATAAACTCACAAATATGATAATAATCTGTAATTGCTGTGTATAAGCAACAGACCTTGCCCCGCCCATTGCAGTATATATAATTAACAACCCGCCCATGAAAATATTAGTCCAGTAAATATTCCAACCAAGTAATGATGATAGAATAATAGATGGTGCGTATATACTTATGCCTGTTGATAGCCCACGCTGCAGCAGAAATAAAAAAGAAGTGAGTGTCCTTGTTTTTACATCAAATCTTTTTTCAAGAAATTCATATGCTGTATATAAGCGGGCTTTATGAAATATAGGAACAAAGGTTATGCAAAGCACAATCATCGCCAGTGGCAAACCAAAATAATATTGCACAAAACGCATTCCATCTGTGTATGCCTGCCCCGGCGCTGAAAGAAATGTTATGGCACTTGCCTGCGTGCCCATAATACTAAACAGCACTATATACCAGGGCATTTCTCTATTACTCAAAAAATACCCATCCAGGTTTTTTGTTGACTGGTTTTTATATATCCCGTAAAATATGATTGCGGCAAGTGTTACAATCAGTACCGTCCAGTCGATATAGCTCATGCGAAATATTTAGTGAAATAGATGAAAAAAATAATCTGCACTACAAGCGCTATTACAACAGTGGCATACCAACCATTCCATTTCCGGAATAAAGGAGGACGTTCATCTGGCTGCATATCGTTTATTTTATTTGAATGATCTGCGTAATAAAAATGCTACTACTATTCCTAATAAAATACCTATACCAATTTTTTTAAACACCAGGGTCACCAATACGCCTAAGCCTACACCAACTATAACCGCGATACCTGAGTTTTTATTGATATCATCTTTTTTTTGTTGTGCCATTTGCTTTCTTAAGATTTGGGTTTGCTATAATATTTGCAAAAAGCCTGTATGCGCCACCGATGCCCGCAGGTAATTGCCTGAAAAACACCAGCCCGGTATATATAAATCTGCCTTTGCCATAATCCGCAACTATCAAACTGCCTTTTTGTTCTTTTTCACCCGGGTCGTTCATGCTGAATACGGCTTTGTATTCACCGGGAAAATTATCTGCAAAATAAATTCCACGCTCCTGTATCCAGTCAGTAAAATCTTTTTGTGATATTTTATTAGGCCAATTCAGCAATATATTATTGGGATCAATAAAATTTACAGCGGCTTTTTCATCGGTTACCCTTTCCCGTGAGATATTAAACGGATAAGGGCCTATCTGCGCTTTTACCGGGCCAATATAATTACTCGTATTATATTGTACCACCAGGTTTCCGCCATCTGCTATATATTTCATCAGTTTATCATAAACATTATTAAGCCAGTCATGCACATTATATGCTCTCACTCCTGCAATAATAGCATCATATTGTTTAAGATCGGCAGTGGCAATTTCTTTTTCTCCTAAAAAGCTGATATCATATCCCATAGCCTGCAATGCCTCAGGCACTTTATCGCCTGCGCCGGTTATATAGCCTATCTTTTTGCCGGCAGTAATAATCTCTTCATTAATCACTTTTACTTTATTAAGATAGAAATAGGTAATGGAAGGTATATGCGGGTATTCTATCTTTCTTAAAGTATAGCCCTGGTATAACTCCTTGTATGGCGCTTTCAGCGCTGCAAAAAAGCGCAATTCTTTTTCCTTTGTTTTCTTTAAAATATCCGGCGTATTAAGCGTATAATTTTTCGTGCCGTTTTTTTCAAGAGATAAAGAGGAATCGGTATATACCAGGTTTTGTATTCTTTTCTCACTATTATATTCATATTGATAATATTGCGCCCCGGCTTTTTGTAATGCAGAAAGCGATGTGACACTCAGTTTTACAGGTGAAGCGGGTTGTTGATTGAGGTGAGTAAAAACAAATTCCGGCGATTGCATCAGCGATAAAGCAGGTACAATATACAGCGGCTGATATATCTCCCCATTAACAGGATCAGTGTATTTATATTGAACAGGTTTTGAGAAAACAAAAAACTGGTTGTCAATTTCTGCTGATAAAACAATATTGTATGCCGGATCATTTTCCGGCCTGCCTATCAACTCCTGATCGTCAACTACGAAATGCGCATCATTCAATCCTTTTACAAGCCAATAAGGTTGAGAATAATCTGCGTTTACCGGCACGAAAATACTGCGGCTATAATTCAGCAACCGGTTTGTTTGTAAAGGATTGGAAAGCTCATAATTAAAAGGATGAATTATTGTTGCGGAAATTTTTACATCACTCCTGTTAATAACGTTTACGGTTATGCGCAACGAATCGCCTGCCACAGCATATGGCGTATTGGTTGAAGCTTCAAAATAAAGCCCGGCACAGGCTTCTATCAGCGCAGTTATTTCCCGGAGCTTTTTGCTTTTTTGTACCGGGGAAAATATTTCATCTCCGCTTGCTATAATCTGCTGGTAAAGTTTTACCAAGCCTGCCACAGATTTTTGGGGATATTCGTAAGAAAAATTATTGATGATACTATCAAGCAACTGCACTGCTTTTGTATAAACGGGAGAAGTTGTTTTCCCGTTTTTAGCCCAGGTAGTTACTACATCATCCATCAGGTCTGTTGTTGCAGTATCTCCTGCTGTAAATGAAAAATATTCCCAGGCTTCACCGCGTTGCGCAGGTACACCAAAGCCCTGGCTTTTATGCTGACTCCTGCTTTCTGCAGCTATTTCTCCGTAACCTTTGCCAAGTAAAGTATTAAAGCCGCCTGTATTTATTTTAAGCTGATTTTCGCTTTGCGTATTTTGTCCGCCAAAATTAAAGGTGTTCCAGAAAATACGTTTTGCCTGCCAGGTAGTAACACCTTTTTTTAATTGTTCAGGAAATTTGGTTGAATCAGCGGCTGCGGTAAAAGCCTCACGTGCTAAAACAGCAGAGGCAGAATGATGCCCGTGTCCTGCACGGCTATCTGGTGGAAAGCGTGTAATAATCACATCAGGCTGAAAATTTCTTATCACCCAAACTACATCGCTTAAAATAAGTTGTTCGTTCCATTTTTCCAGCGCCTCTTCCGTGTGTTTGGAAAAACCAAAATCATAAGCCCTGCTGAAAAACTGTTCAGCACCGTCTATTCTTCTTGCTGCTAATAACTCCTGCGTGCGAATCAAGCCAAGCTCAATGCCCTGCTCATCACCAATCAAATTTTGTCCGCCATCTCCTCTTGTTAAACTAAGATAGCCGGTGCGGTATAATTTTTCATTGGCGAGATAAGCAAGCAGTCTTGTATTCTCATCGTCAGGATGAGCCGCTATATACAACACATTGCCGGTTACTTTGAGTTTTTTTAAACGCAGTAATATATCAGCACTGCTTAACGTAGCAGGGCTTTGCGCATAAATAGTAAATGAAACAATAGTGAAAAGAAGGGTAAAGCTTTTTTTCATGTAGTTTACCTTTGTTATGCAGTTATTGAAACAGGAAAATAAAATTATCGTATTAAATATAAGAAGCTTTGGGCAGGTTATAACTTTATTTTAACTCCCATTTTGTATCGGTGAGATTGTAAATCTCCTGTATATCGTGAAGAATTTTTTCAAAATCAAGTTTCAAATCTTTCAAAAGTCCGGTTTTTAAATCAAATACCCAGCCATATACTTTTGGATAACCATGATCTGCAAATTCCTGCTGCACGCTGGCAAGTTTAATTACATTAACGCATTGTTCCTGTACGTTGAGCTCTACCAGCCGGTTGTAACGTTCACCTTCATCTGTAATCGCATTCAACTCGTCTTTATGCAGGCGATAAACATCGCGAATATTTCTAAGCCAGGGGTTAAGTATACCCATATCTCTTGCCTGCATGGCAGCTTTTACACCACCGCAGTTGTAATGTCCACAAACAATAATATATTTTACCTTCAGGTATCTTACCGCATAGTTTATTACCGACATTACATTCAAATCAATTGAGCAAACGAGGTTAGCCACATTGCGATGCACAAATACATCACCTGGCTCAAGCCCCATAATTTCGTTTGCCGGCACGCGGCTGTCACTGCAACCTATGTATAAATAATCAGGTGTTTGATCTTGCGATAACTTTTCCAGGAAATTAGCATCAGTTGAAACTTTTGATGCCACCCATTGCCTGTTGTTTTCAAATATTTGTTCGTAAGATACCATCAGGTTGTAGTTGTTTTTTTACTGTAAGTTATGAAAAACTTTCTGCACATCTTCGTCCTGTTCCAGTTTATCAATAAGTTTAAGTACATCCTGCGCCTGCTCCTCCGCTAACTGTACAGTGGTTGTTGGTATCCATTCCACTTCTGAGCTGATGGGAGTGATATTTTTTTCTTCGAGCGCTTTTTGCATATTTCCAAAATCAGTGAAGCCGCAACGTACTACCAATACTTCTTCAGCATTTTCACCGGTGCCTTCACCTAATTCTTCCAGTCCAAAATCAATCAATTCCAGTTCAAGGTCTTCTGCATTTAAACCTTCGGGCTTTAATTTAAACACCCCCATTTTTTTAAACTGGAAAGCCACGCTTCCGCTATTGCCTAATGCGCCGCCGCCTTTATTAAAATGACTTTTCACGTTAGCCACTGTTCTTACATGATTATCTGTTGCTGTTTCCACCAATACAGCCACGCCATGTGGCGCGTATCCTTCATACAAAATCTCATCATAGCTCTCCATTTCCTTGCCCTGCGCTCTTTTAATAGCTGCTTCCACCCTGTCTTTGGGCATGTTTACACTCTTGGCATTCTGAAAACAACGGCGCAAGGCAGGGTTTGTATTAGGGTCAGGTCCGCCGGCTTTTACTGCAATAGCTATCTCCTTACCAATACGGGTAAATTGCTTTGCCATCCTATCCCAACGGGCAAACATGGTTGACTTACGTACTTCAAAAATTCTTCCCATTATTAAAAATATTAAGATCAGGTTATCAATTCGGGGTGGCAAATGTAATGAATTTGAAAATGGAGGAATTTGAAAATTTGAAAATGGAGGAACTACGGAGATATGAAGGAATAAAGTCCCTCACCCCCGGCCCCTCTCCGCACAGCGGAGAGAGGTGCCTAAATTCAAAACAGGTTGATGAAATACAGTAATGGGGAGTTCGTAAATTTAAAAGCGTGATAAATATTAAAACGGTTAGCCCGGATATATTCAATAGCTAATGTGGTAGTTATGAAGTTTGGATTTATTCTGCAGCACCGTCCTTCGCTTTAAGGAGAGGGATAAAAGGGTGAGGCGCTTCTACCCAAACAAATTACTGCTCAAATACCTGTCACCTCTGTCGCAGGCAATAAATACGATGATGCCAGATTTAATTTCTTCACTCAGTTTTATAGCTGCATATGCAGCACCCCCGCTACTCATTCCGGCAAACACACCTTCTTCTTTTGCTAACCTGCGGGTGTAGACAACCGCATCAGCCTGCGAAACATCAATTACCCTGTCTACTCTTTCCGGCTCAAATATTTTAGGTACATATTCTTTCGGCCATCTTCTTATGCCGGGAATAGAAGATTCTTCCGTAGGCTGGCAACCTACTATCTGTACCTGCGGATTTTTTTCTTTTAAAAAACGGGAGCATCCCATAATAGTGCCGGTAGTACCCATTGAGCTTACAAAATGCGTAATATCAGCATTGGTATCCTTCCATATTTCCGGGCCTGTGGTTTTATAATGAGCCAGGTAATTATCAGGATTTGAAAACTGGTTCAGCAAATAACTTTCTCCTCTTGCGGCTTTTGCTTCCGCATAATCGCGGCAGGCTTCTATACTATCAAGCAAAGTAACTTTAGCTCCAAAGGCTTCCATCGTTAACACACGCTCACGGGTAGACGAAGCAGGCATCACGAGCTCTGCTTCCATATTAAAAAGACTTGCTGCTAAAGCAATAGCAATGCCGGTATTGCCACTTGTGGCTTCAACCAATTTTGTATTGCTGTTGATGTCTCCACGTTCCAGTGCCGCTTTTATCATGTTAAAAGCAGGGCGATCTTTTACACTACCCCCGGGATTATTCCCTTCCAGCTTGGCAAATATTTTTACATTGGAATTTGTATTCAGCTTTTGCAATTCCACCATTGGTGTATTACCAATCATATCGGCTATCAACGCCATAATTTAATAACTTTTTAATTTTCTTTCTTCTATTATAATTTCCGAGTTATGATATACCAGCGACCCTGGTTTTACGCTGGCGGTAAGCCACACATTACCACCAATAATACTGTTTCTGCCTATCACCGTATTACCGCCAAGTACGGTTGCGTTAGAATAAATAATCACATTATCTTCAATGGTAGGATGCCTTTTAACAGATGCCATGCTTTTATCAACGCTCAATGCACCGAGCGTTACACCCTGGTATAATTTAACATGACTACCAATAATAGCGGTTTCACCAATCACTATTCCCGTGCCATGATCAACATAAAAATGTTCTCCTATTACAGCACCGGGATGAATATCAATACCTGTTTTTGAATGGGCATGTTCGGTAAGTATTCTTGGTAAAAGTGGTATATCAAGCGTAAGCAATAAATGAGCAATCCTGTAAAAACATAAAGCATAAAATCCGGGGTAAGCACGTATAATCTCAAATTCACTTTTTGCGGCAGGATCTCCGTTAAGAATGGCAGATACATCTGTATTTAAAACCCTGTACAGTTCAGGTACAGCCTTAAAAAAATCGTCTGCTACTTTGTCAATATCACAATTGCAGCAAGCTTTGGTAGCGCTGAGCATTACAGCAAGTTCTGCCTGCAGCACTTTAAATGCGGCCTCTATTTCATCCAGGTTTTTTTTATTGTTGTCTGATAATTCCGGGTACAAAAGGCAAATAAAACGGGTAGCCCAATCTGCAATTACACTATTCGGCGGAACATCTTCCAGTATTCGCTGCTTGTCAAAAATCTGTTGCGCAAGTTCTTTATTCATGTGTATTGAGGCTCAGTGACAAAACCATTGTTAAATTGGCTTGCCAGGTTTAATGTGCAAAGTAAATAATAAAAACGGATGTTACACAGCCTCACAAAAACCGGTGCATTTCAATGCTTCGTATTTCATACGCCTGGTGTAAAGCATAGACGCCTCCCTGGACAGGGGTGAGAAAACGGTGGAAATTATGCTGAACGAGCGAAAAATGGAAATATATGCCCGCAAAAAAAGCCGCCATATATAATGGCAGCTTTTTTAAGTTATCTGACTACAACTTTATTTTATTATACCACAACCAATTCTTGAACCGGCATTGCCTGTTGGCTGAGTGGTATAATCATCAACACCACCGTGTACAATAATGGCTCTGCCAACAATATTTTTATCAGGAGCGCCACCTAATGTCCATAAATCTGTTTCAAGCGTAAGCATACCTTTTCCTTTAGCATCTAATTTTATGTTGCCAATATCGCCTGAGTGAAAACTTGCGCTGCCCCATTTGCCATGTTGTGCATTGGTGGGATTCCAGTGGCCGTGCGTATTTTTTCCATTGTCTCCGCAATCTGCATGCTCGTGAATATGAACTGCTACGCTTTTGCCTGCTTTTGCAGGTACTTCTATTTCTAATTTCATTTTTACTTTTCCATTACCAAGCGTTTCAAAAGTGGCTTTACCATTCACAACGGTATCAGCATAAGTTGAGCCAATCGTTACTTCTGCTTTTTTTACAATAGGCACAGTTGCAGGAACGGTGTCTGTTTTTGCGGCCATAGTATCGTGGTTGTGTGCAGGCATACTTTGAGTAGTATCTGCAGGTTTTGAAGCTGAATCACCGGCAGATTCAGAACCGGCGCCACCACCACAGGAAAATAAAAAGATACTTGCAGGTAAAACAATGGCGCTATATAATATTGACTTGCCATTTAAGCTTAATTTCATGATTATAAGTTTTAATATAGAAATTGTTAAACAGGAACAAAACTACAAAAACCTTACCCAGAATATAAAAACTTGTTTTTACAGTTCATTGAATGATGATAACCGTTATTTGAGGAATTTTGTCATCATATCGGGGAGGCGCTGAAAAACCACCGGTAATATTTCATTTAAATTATCAACTGCCTTTAGTTCATGGCTTTTCACCTCATGCCGGTGTGGCATCGTATCTCCCGCCAGGCGGGAGCACTGACTTTTACTTTGAGGAGACCTGTGAGCTGTATATCGCTACCTGAGCATTTCCTTTACTCAGCCATAATACATATTCCACGTAAAAACAGGCGCCTAACGTGAATACTGGTATAAAAATATAGCAGGCTGCAGTAGGGAGTTTCCAAAATTTATTTATGGATAGTATTTTAATATATGCACTTGTTATACAGCCAAACCGGTTTGGCATATGTTGTTTTATTTCATTAGCACCTCAAATTATTAATTAGCCCTTTATTTCCTGATTTTTCTATTCGCGCTTTCTACGTTATTTTCGCCAAAATTTTTTTGAACCATGAACTTGCATGAATACCAGGCTAAAGAACTACTTAAGAAATTCAGTGTTCCGGTACAGGATGGCATACCTGTAGATACTGCTGAGAAAGCCGAAGAAGCTTACAAACAGTTGAAAGTACAATATGGTAACAGCTTTGCAGTGGTGAAAGCCCAGATACATGCAGGCGGGCGTGGTAAAGGAAAGATACAGGGAACAGAACAGCGTGGCGTTGCCGTTGGTAAAAGCGCTGAAGATATTAAAACCATTGCCGGTAATATTATTGGCGGAACGCTGGTTACCATACAAACCGGCCCCGCAGGTAAGCTGGTTAGTAAAGTATTGGTGGCGCAGGATGTATATTATCCCGGTCCCAATCCTGTAAAGGAATTTTACCTGTCCATCCTGCTTGATCGCAGCAAAGGACAAAATGTAATCATGTACAGCACCGAAGGTGGTATGGACATTGAGCAGGTTGCTCATGATACTCCTGATAAAATATTTAAGGAGTGGGTTCACCCTTCCGGCGGGCTACTCGGTTTCCAGGCAAGAAAGATTGCTTTCAACCTCGGGCTAAGTGGCGAGGCATTTAAAAATTGTGTGAGGTTTGTTACCAATCTGTATAAAGCATATGTTGATCTTGATTGTAGCATGCTTGAAATTAACCCGCTGTTTAAAACCAGTGATGATAAAATAATAGCTGTTGACTGTAAGATGAACCTCGATGACAATGCGTTGATGCGCCATACTGATTTGGAAGCATTACGCGATGTTAGTGAGGAAGACCCTACAGAAGTGGAAGCACATAAATACAACCTGAATTTTATTAAGCTCGACGGTAATGTGGGTTGTATGGTTAATGGTGCCGGCCTGGCCATGGCTACGATGGATATGATTAAATTAAGTGGCGGTGAACCTGCCAACTTTCTTGATGTAGGTGGTTCGGCAAATGCACAAACCGTTGAAGCCGGGTTCCGTATTATTTTAAAAGACCCTAAGGTAAAAGCTATTCTCATCAATATATTTGGCGGTATTGTTCGTTGTGATCGTGTAGCGCAGGGTGTTATTGATGCATATAATTCTATTGGCGATATCAAAGTGCCTATTATTGTTCGTTTGCAAGGTACAAACGCTGAAGAAGCTAAAAAATTAATTGAAGAAAGCGGGCTGAAAGTACAATCTGCTATTTTATTAAGCGAAGCTGCATCATTGGTAAATAAAGCAGTTAGCGCATAAAATAATTATCCCGATGAAACAGGAAGGTGAAGGAATAATTTTCTTTCACCTTTTTTTATTACTGTATATTTAAGGTTATGATGGTTAAACGCTTTAACACTATAATTTTTGTTGCGCTATCACTGTTTGCATTTTGCTCCTGCAAAAAAGTGAAAGAACAAAATGACCAGCTCTATTCAAGGCATTTACAGCGGCAGGTAAAGCTTACCATTATCAATACACCCGCTCCTGGTGATAAATCAAAAATGAACCTCATTATTTTTAACGACGGACAGTTACTTGATGATATTGGGATGAAGGAAATAGTGGCAGATTTATATGCCGCAAAAAAAATAAATCCTGTTGTAATTGTTGGCGTGCATGCAGATAACCGCCTGCAGGAATATGGTATTTCTGATTATGCAAAAGCCGGCGGTGCAGGCAGCAAAGCAGATCATTATGCAAGTTTTATTGATAACGAACTTTATCCCTACGCAAAGAAAAATGCCGGGGTTAGAAAGTTCAATACAGTTGCCATGGCAGGCTTTGGTGCCGGCGCTTTATCCGCGCTTGATATAGCCTGGGATAATGCAGATAAAATTTCAAAAGCAGGTATGTTTTCAGGGGCATTTTCAAGAAAAGAAAATATGGCAGATACAACAGTTCGCGGTGAAATGTATGAGAAAATAAAGGCATCCCGCAAAAGGCCCAAAACACAATATTGGTTTTATACAGGTAAAACCGGCGATGCCGAAATAAAAAATGATGATGCCACTGATATAGAAGCTAACAGCAACGCATTTATACAATTACTCGGTAATAAAAGTTTTATAAATGCTACCGACATTGTTTATCAAAAAGGCACTGCAAATAATATCGCTTCATGGAAACTGGCGATGCCTGATTTTTTGGAGTGGGCAATCGGGCAATAATGATAAGCATATTAACGGCAGTTTTTTTCGAAATAAGGAGGCGTAAATAAGTAGTTCCATTTAATTTTATGTAACTCATTTGTTAACAGGCTATGTAAAACATTTTTTTTGGCATTAATATTATAGCTTTCCTACAACCAAAACAATTGCATCATGAAAAACACCAACTATTACAAATGGACTTACTTAGTCGTATTTATCTTGTTTTCTTATTCCTGCACAAAAAATATTACAGATACCGCATCTCCCAATGAGCCTGTAGCATCAAGTTCTGTGGCCGTTGCCAATCTTGCCAGTTTTACTTCTCTTAATTATAATGATTCAATTGAAAGGCCCACTATTCTTGGGGTGCATCTGCCTAATCCATATATTATAACCAATATGAAGCAGGCTTACAAAAATATTACGGGGCAAACTTCCACTCCTGCGGTAACACATTTGTACGTGCGCTTTAAGCCTTCTACTGCAGAGCAGTTAAGTAAGCTGGATTCTGTTATGGATTTGCAGGCTTTAGATTTATTTGATACGCCGCTTGACTATCAAATATTACAGGAAGGAAATTATTATCAAGATCCATCCATACCCATGGAACAGGTTACCTGGCAGTATGCGGTAGTATTACCAACTTTTCAGTTTCCCACAGGTATAACCTATGAAATACTGGCTTCCATACATATTCCGGATAACACAACAGTGGAGCAGGAGGCGGAAAGACTCGCGGGTTTGAATGCCGATGGAGATGGATTGGCATCCCAAACAACATCAATAACTGATGCAACTGCAACAACCCAAAGCACGCCCAGTTGCCCGGTAGATTACACTTATGACCCCGTTAAAAAAATGTGTGTCCCTATTTCCGGTGGTGGTACATTAACGCCACCCGACCCAACATTTACACCAGGTGGAAGAATAATGGTATTTGATACACAACTTGATATAGCCGGAGCCACAACGGCACAGCCTGTAAGAACTGTTGGTGTTATTGCAAAACGTTGGTTCAAAGTTCAACGTACCTTTACTGATGCTAATGGCAATTTTAATATTACTAAAAATTTCAGGAGAAGAGTGAAACTGGTTGTAAAAT
>JADLCD010000087.1 GCA_020847395.1 Chitinophagaceae bacterium | reverse complement strand
TTGAAATAAAAATGTATGGAATCTGCGTTGATGTTTATTGGTGATATCCTGTCTTCCTTGCCGGCAATGATCAGTGTGGGCATTGTCGCTTTTGTGGCAATAAGTTGTGGATAATGGTCTTCTGAGAGGAGAAAGTTTACACCTTTCATAAACATACCTGGATTGACGCCCCTCATCCCTTTTCTTGCTAATTCAACGGTTTCCGGTGGGGTATTTGGTGCCAATAAATTTTCTACTCTCTTATTTGCAAAGGCATAAGGTCCGTCTTTTATTTGATCATACCGCATATTTATTGTTTTCGTTCTGTCATCAAACGAAATATGTCTTTTCCCCGCAGATGGACCAACTAAAGCCAGTTTAATTACTTTTTCAGGATAGAAATAGGCAAAACATTGAGCTATTCTGCTGCCAAATGAATTCCCCGTTAAATAAACCTTTTCTAGTTTTAATGCTATGATGAAATCGTTTAATGCGTCTGCATAATCCTTTGCAGTTGGGTAATATGTTTTCAACTCGTCTGACAGCATATAACCCGGAGCATTCCATGCAATTACCCGGTAAGTGTCTGATAGATCAAAAAGTTGATAACGCCAGTCAGCAGAACTTCCTCCGTAACCATGCAGCGCAATAATAACAGGAGAGTTTGTTTTTCCCGCTTCCATATAGCTCCATCGGTCTCCCAAAAATTTTGACTTTTCAGCTACAGGCGCATAACTCATTTCTGGTAGTGGCGGAACAAATAAATTACCTTGCCCTCTTAAAGCAAAGCTGAACAGGAAAAACAGGGGAAAATAAAATAACTTTTTCATTTCATGTAATTTTTTTTAGTTGTTAATGAATGAAGCTATACCCGGTAAAAACGCTGCCACAGGGCATTTGCCGCAGAGGGCTTCGGTAGAGGAGAGCGCCGGGCCACAAATGCCTGCTTGCACAAAACGGGTTTATACAAGTTGGTTTATAATTTAGATAAGATGGTCTTTACCTGGTCTGGTGAAAGGTCTTGCCCTATTAGTATGCCATTTTTGTCTATCAGAAAATTTGATGGTATTCCTGCTATGCTAAAATATATTCTGCTTTTGTTGTTCCTGAAACTTACTAATTCACAAAAATGCGCCCATACTTGCTTGTCTGTTGCTATTGCGTTTAGCCACGCAGCCTTATCGTGATCCATTGATAGGCCAATTATTTCAAAATCTTTCTCTTTGTATTTTTTATACAGCTTTCGCAGCCCGGGTATTTGTTGCCTGCACGGAGCACACCAGGAACTCCAGAGATCAATTAATATGATCTTGCCTCTAAAACTTTCTACGGACACTATTTTTCCTGTGCTGTCAATAAAACTGTATGGCGGAAATGGTTTGCCTGTTTCAGTAAGTGAAATACGTTTCCTGGCCGTTTCAACACTTGCCATATAAGCTGACCTTTTTAATGAGGTATCGGTTATGGCAATCAATGAATCGATTTGAGATAACGTAAGATTTACCGCTGCGTTAAGCAGGTAAAGGTTGTTTTCGGCCGCAGGGTATTTCTTTATGAACCCTTTTAATTCAATGAACGCTTCAATTTGTTTTGAGCCATATGATAAATTTGAGTTTGCGATATTGTATAAGCTCCTCTGTATTTTAGCATAGTCTTCTTTTAATAAGATGTCATCATAGCCCGTATTTTGGCAGACTGCGGAAAACCCCGACAGTAATATTGCAAACACTAAAAGGTATCGCATAGCGTAAATGGTTTTGTATGACGGTCCGGTTGTTATCGGTTTTGAGCATTGGTTCACCATTTGCTGGTAACCGATGCTATAGTATTAAATTGAAAGTTAAAATTATGGATAAAAGATTAATTGAAGTGCATTACTAGAGACGATTGATGATAGCTGCTTGTGAGTTATCACTTTCGGCTAATATTAAGCTAACAGTAACTCGATAGTTGCAGTTGTGCGAAATTAATTTCAAGGAATGCGAATGTTTTGCAAACAAGCAGACACTATCCCATAAAGTGTGTAAGTTAAAAATATCAAAGTTTGGCTTTTTTATTAAAGCTGCACCCTTTTTTCAAAGATAGTTAAGAACTGATTGAGGATCAGCCCCCAGTAATGTATGGGCATGGTCCATTTTTTAGTAGCTTCCCTTAAAGCCAAAAATACAGATTTTAAAACCGCTTCATCTGTAGGGAAGGATAATTTGTTTTTAGTGTACTTTCTTATTTTGCCATTCAGGTTTTCAATAAGGTTGGTGGTGTAAATAATTTTTCTGATTTCCAGGGGGAAGTCAAAAAATACGGTTAACTCTTCCCAGTTGTCTTCCCATGATTTTATGGCGTATGGGTACTTATGATTCCATTGCGCAGCAAAATGTTCCAGAGAAGCTTTGGCTGCCTGTTTGGTAGGAGCATCATAGATTTGCTTCATGTCTTTTGCAAAAGCTTTTTTGTCTTTCCATACCACGTACCGGGCCGAGTTGCGGATTTGATGTACCACACATATCTGTGTTTGTGATTGAGGGAACACCTGCTTTATAGTTTGTGTAAAACCATTTAAATTATCGGTAGCCGTAATGAGAATATCTTCTACACCCCTTGCCTTTAAATCGGTTAATACACCCAGCCAAAAAGCGGCACTTTCATTTTTTCCCAGCCACATACCCAGCATTTCTTTTTTACCGTCCCTGTTGAGCCCTACAGCCAGATAAATGGTTTTGTTGATAACCTTGCTGTTCTCTCTTACCTTAAAGACAATGCCATCCATCCACACAATTAAATAAACAGGCTCCAATGGCCTGTTTTGCCAGGCTACAATATCACTGGCCACTGTTTCTGTAATACGTGATATGGTAGAAGTGGAGACCTCAAAATTATATACTTCCCTTATCTGCTCTTCAATGTCGCTTGCGCTCATTCCCTTGGCATAAAGCGATACAATGACGTTCTCTAGCCCATCAACCATATTTTGTCGTTTAGGCAGCAGCATGGGGTTAAAAGAAGCGTCTCTGTCCCTGGGAACCTGAACGGTAGATTCTCCAAAAGAAGTCTTTACCTGTTTGGTGGATGTGCCGTTACGGGCATTGGAAGAACTGCTTTTCTCATGCTTGTCATAACCCAAATGGGCGTCCAGCTCGCCTTCCAGAATTTTTTCAATACCCCGTTTTTGTAGTTGAGCCAAAAAGCTGTTGAGCTGGTCGCCGGTTTTAAGTTGCTTTAAAAAAGCTTCCGTGAGTTGTTGTTCGTTGTCCATAAATAAACTGTGTTTTTAAAGTTAT
>JADLCD010000086.1 GCA_020847395.1 Chitinophagaceae bacterium | reverse complement strand
TTTCCCGGCCTACGGGCATGCTTAAAAAAGATTTCTTCAGGCAAACTATTGATGATATACATAAAGATCTTTTGTATCTCATTTTTTATTTCCAGGGAGAGCCATATCTGAATCCTGATTTTTTAGATATGGTACGCTATGCTGCAGAAAAAAAAATTTATACAGCAACCTCAACCAATGCACATTATCTTAATGATGCAAATGCGAAAAAAACAGTTGAGAGCGGGCTCGACAGGTTGATTATTTCCATTGACGGCACAACACAGGAAGTATACCAGCAATACAGGCGAGGCGGTAACCTGGATAAAGTGCTGGAGGGCGCAACTAAAATTGTAAAATGGAAGAAGGCGCTTAGAAGTAAAACACCATTTATTATATTTCAGTTTCTTGTGGTAAAACCAAATGAACACCAGGTAGAAGATGTAAAACAACTGGCAAAAGAAATAGGTGTAGATGATATATGGTTTAAAACCGCGCAGGTATATGATTATGAAAACGACCCGAATAATCTTATTCCTACCATTGATAAATACAGCCGCTACAGGAAAAACAGCACCGGAGCATTTGCAGTAAAGAATAAATTAAATAACCATTGCTGGAAACTTTGGCACGCAAATGTTATTACATGGGATGGTATGGTTGTGCCTTGTTGTTTTGATAAAGACGCCATGCACAGGCTTGGCAATTTGCAAATGCAGTCTTTTAAAGAAATATGGCATAATGATAATTATAAACAATTTCGCCGTGAGTTAATGGAAAGCAGGAAGAATATTGACATTTGCGCCAATTGCAGTGAAGGCACAAAGGTTTGGAATGATTAACGATATATGCTGTGAAAAAAATAAACTGTGCTAACAACAATTGCCATTCACTCATTTACAAAAACAATGCATGCTTTTACATATACATCCTGTTGATCCGCAACCCCGCCAAATAAAAACCATTGTTGAATGTTTGGAATCCGGAGGAATCATCATTTACCCAACAGATACCATTTATGGTTTAGGTTGTGATATTTTTCATCATAAAGCTATTGAGCGTATCGCCCGCATAAAAAATATTAATCCTGATAAAGCCAATTTCTCTTTCATATGCCAGGATCTCAGCGACCTGAGTACATACACAAAAAGTATATCAACTTCTTTATATCGTTTATTAAAAATTCATTTGCCCGGCCCTTACACTTTTATACTGCCTTCGAGTAAAGAAGTGCCGAAAATTTTAAAAAGCAAAAAGAATACAGTAGGTATAAGAGTGCCTGATAATACCATTGCAAGAACAATCGTAAAAGAATTGGGTCATCCTATATTAAGTACAACCTTGCCGGGCGAAATGGTTGAAGAATATACCGACCCTGAATTGATGGAAGCGAACTTTAATAAACTGGTTGATATTGTTGTTGATGGCGGCATAGGAGGCATGATTCCTTCAACCATTATTGATTGCACCGGCGATGAACCGGTAATGACAAGAAAAGGGTTGGGAGAATGGGATGAAGAATAAAGTAATAAGAAAGCTATCAGCTAATTGCTGTTTGCCTTAAACACACGAATAAAATTTCCTCCCATAATCTTATTAATGTCTTCAACAGAATATCCTTTGGCAAGCAGGGCCCGGGTGATTTTCGGGAAATCCTGTATGCCATTTATTCCCTGCGGCAAAGATTCAACGCCATCCATATCTGCACCAATGCCCACATAATCTACACCAACGAGTTTTACTATATAATCTATATGATCAATAATGGAAGAAAAAGGCGGGCGAATTTTCTCCATATCTTTTCTATACTTATGCGCAATCCAGTCATCTATTTCATATTCGCCTTTGCCCTGTTTTTTTAAAGAATCCATTTCCGCCTGGTGCTTTGCAAAAAGCGCTTTCCTCCTGTTAAGATAATTGCTGTCTAAAAATCCGGAATAAAAATTAACCTGAATTACGCCGCCGTTTTTAGCTACTGCTTTTATTTGTTCGTCTGTTACATTTCTTGGCACAGGGCATAATTTGTATACGCTGCTGTGAGAAAGAATAACCGGTTTTGTGGTAGCTTGTATAGCATCCCAAAATGTTTGAACGCCAACATGCGAAAGGTCTACCATCATGCCCAAATCATTCATTTTTTTTACAACGGTTTTACCAAAATCATTCAGCCCGGTATGCGGTAATGGCTTAGCTTCTTTTTGTGCGGCGCTTTCATCTTTTGCTGAGGTAGCCCAGCCTGTTGAGTTATTCCAGGTGAGTGTAAGATATCTTGCGCCTCTTTTAAATAAACTATCAAGATAATCCAGCCGGTCTTCTATCATATGCCCGCCTTCTACGCCAATCATACAAGCCAGTTTTTTTTGTTCAAGGGCTTGTGCTAATTCAGCGGGAGTGGAAACAATCATCATGCTGCCAGGGTTTCTTGCAACAATAGTATACAATGAATCTATTTCACGGTTGGCAAATTTAAAAGCTGTTCCCTTACCAAAAGTTTCATCACAAAAAATTGAAAACACCTGCACATCAATGCCTCCTTTTTTAAAACGTGCTACATCAGAATGTGTTTTTCCAATAAGATTTTCATCAATCTTCAATTTTTTTTCTATTGCGGTAGAGAGGATATCGTTATGCGTATCCACAACCACTGCCTGCTCATGCACCGCTTTATAATTTTGTGCATTTGCATGTAGCGTAAAAAAACAAACGGTTAAACAGAAAAACAGTTTCATAATTGCAGCATTATTTTAATCAATTTATCAATCCTCTTTCCCTCCTTTCTCCCCAATAAACCATTGCTCTTTATTTTTAAACAATACATTAAATGTATTAAGCGAACCATATATCATTGTAATATACTGCTGCAGGTTTACTTTATCTTCATCTGTAAGTTTTTTGTGCGCATTAATCTGTTGCTCAAGTACTCTTATCCTGTCGCGCAGCATTACTATTTTATGAAAGAAAATATCAATCGGCACTTCTTTGGGTTTTAAAGAAGGATCAGAAGGTTGCAATACCATGGTGCCGCCGATCCACCGCTCGCCCAAAGGAACATTTTCTGTAATACCTCCCCATAAACGCAAAATTTTCAGCAAAGATTTTTCCGTATCTGAAACCGTTTCTACCTCGGCGGTTACGTTCTCCGCAATTATTTCATCAAGATGCTGATCTGTTTTATCAATTTCTTTTATACCGTGATGTATAAACGAAATAATATAAGTGGCATATTTTACGCCCACTATTACGCCGGGGCCAAATTGCGTGTGTTGCAGTCTTGTTCCAATGCCCAATACAGTTTGTTCCATATAATTATTTTCAATGAAGAGATCAAGTTAAAAATTTTTTTTGATACTACTGTCGTGCATAAGTTGGTGAATACATTATTTAGGAATATTATTGCAGCCGCATAAAATATATTATGAAAAGAGTAGCTATTACAGGACTTGGCGTTATCAGCCCACTGGGTAATTCAGTAAATACTTTTTGGCAAAATATAATTTCAGGAAAAAGCGGCGCGGGGCCTATTACAAAATTCGACGCGTCAAAATTTAAAACACGCTTTGCCTGCGAAGTAAAGGATTTTAATGCAGAAACATATATTGATAAAAAAGAAATCAAAAAATACGACCTGTTTACACAATACGCAATCGCAGCAAGCGACCAGGCTATAAAAGATTCAGGATTGGATTTTGCAAATATGCCGGATGAAGAACGCTATGAGGCAGGAGTGATATGGGCATCAGGTAATGGTGGTATGGCAACTTTTGAGGAACAGGTAAAAGAATTTTACGAAGGTGATGGCACCCCAAGATTTAATCCTTATTTTATTCCAAAAATGATTGTTGATATAGCCGCGGGCGTTATATCTATCCGTCATAAGCTACATGGTCCAAACTATTGCACCGTTTCTGCCTGCGCATCTTCCAATACTGCTATTATCAGCGCTTTTGATACAATACGCATGGGTAAAGCAACTATTATGGTAGCAGGTGGTTCAGAAGCAGGTATTACGCATGCTTCTGTTGGTGGCTTTGGAGCGGCACAGGCATTGTCAAAAAATAATGAGCATTATCTTACCGCCTCACGCCCATTTGATAAAACCCGCGATGGCTTTGTTATTGGTGAAGGTGGTGGCGCGCTTATACTTGAAGAATGGGAACATGCCGTAAAAAGAGGCGCTAATATTTATGCTGAATTAATTGGCGGTGGCATGGCTGCGGATGCTTATCATTTAACCGGAACACCTCCGGATGGGTTGGGCGCATCATTGGGAATAAGTAAAGCCCTGGGAGATGCAAAAATTTCTCCTGATAAAATTGATTACGTTAATGCGCATGCTACCTCAACAGGTTTGGGAGATATTGGTGAATTGCAGGGAATAAAAATAGTTTTTGGACAATTACCTGTAGCTATCAGCGCTACCAAATCAATGACAGGGCATTTGCTGGGTGGCGCCGGCGCTATTGAAAGTATCATCAGTGTATTATCTGTTAAAAATGATATTATTCCTGCAACAATCAATACAACAGAGCTGGATGAGAAAATACCGGAAGGAATGAATATTATTATAGGTCAATCAGTACAAAAGCCTGTGAATTATGTTGTAAACAATACATTCGGTTTCGGCGGACATACGGCAACTTCTGTATTTAAAAAAGCTTAGGGTATGCAACGGGTGTTAACCCTGCACCCGCCTCTCTTCATTAACCCATTGTTAAACTTTTATCCAAAGCTATTCTCCTTCCCTAACTGTCATTTTTTCCGTAATTTCGCCAATTAGCCTTTTCGGAAACAAAGGGCATATTCTGAACGTCTAATAAGTATGGCTTTACCACACCTGATCAAGTTTGTTTATAATAATGGCACGGATGAAGTAATACGCCGCGGAAAAAAAATTCACTCAATCGGTTTTGTAGAAATGATTGAGCACGATGAACTGCTGGGCTCCGTTACTTTTCGTGTTAAAGATGATAGTTACGCAACTTTTTACAAAGTATATATCCAGAAATATAAAGATCCCAAAGGGGTTTCTGTGCGATGCAGTTGCCCGTATAATCTTGGTGATATCTGCCGCCATGAAACAGCCGCATTGTTCCAGTTGCAGGATCTGCTTGATAAAAATATTCTAGGAGAGAAAGATGTGGCATACAACCAGCGCCATACGGTGATAAAGATGAAAGATATTGACCTCAAAACAATAAAACTCCTCAGCTCACCGGATAGTTTTACAGAAGCAGATAAAATTATGCGCTCACAAAAAGCAAATATTTTATCTGCCGCAAATGAAAGAGTTGAAGCAAGCCTTGTGTTGGATGGGGATACCTTTCCCGTTGTAATACAAAAAAATGAAGAAAGAAATTTTGATACTTCCTGCAAATGTGATGAGCATGAACACCCCCTGTGTGTGCATAAGGTTACCGTTTTTCTGCAATTATTAAATGCATATGGAACATTTTATTTTGATAGTATCCGCAATTGGGATAAACAAAAAAATAAATTACTTGAAGCCTATGGCTATTCACTCGATGATGATTTAAAAGGCAAATTTGAATTTACCTATAAAGATGGTAAACCATTTTTGCGTGTGCTTGATGCTTCTATTAAACGAATAGAGCCGGTTGCCGCAAACACCAAACCACGTTCTGTGCAGGTAGAAAAAGAGCCCGAGCCGGTAGCGGTAGCTGATACTGTTGAAGCGCCTTCGGTAATTACAGAGCTTGTGCCCAGGATAGGTATTGTATTTAATGAGGCGGTAAAATCATATCCGTATTTTGCGGTTGATGCTATAAGTGGAGAAGTGAATGAAGATGGGGCAGCATTTGCAGGGAAAGTAGAAAAAATTGACCTGGCAAAATTTGTAAATGCAGATGGCTTTGCTGAACAGGACAAACAATTATTACAGCAGGTAAGGAAATTGCAGGATACGGAAATCAATAAATATGTGAGCCGCAACTCACCGTTTTCAGGCATATGGGAAAACATTATTCATCACGAAGGTGATGAGCTTCCTGAAGAAACAAAATCTTTGATCACAGAATATTTATATCCCAAGCTGGTTAAAATATTTAATGAGCAAAAGCAAAATCCGCTGGTATATTTTCTGCCTGCTAAAAAAAATTTTGTTACTGGTAACCTGCTGCCTGTTCAGTTGGCAGAAGAAATCATCACGCCTTTTTTCCAGGTAGCAGCATCAAAAAAGGGAATTGATATTTCTTGCTTCGTGCAGGTGAATGGCGCAGAAATTAACCTGAAAGAAAATGAATGGCAAACCAGCCTGATCTTTAAATATGCCGATACGCTTTACAATTGGACACGCCAGGAAGATATAGTGGAAATAGAAAAATTCAGCAATAAAGAATCAATAAATATCCCCCTGGAAGACTGGCCGGAATACCTCGAAAAAACGATCATACCGCTCACCAAAGAGTATAAAGTAAAATTCGATAAAAGCCTTGTACAGGAAATTAAAGATGGTGATCCTGAAATAAAATTATTATTGCAGGAAAAAGGAGATTACCTGTTATTCGTTCCTGTATTTTCTTATAAAGGATTTGAAACAAAATTCAATGCCAGGAATATTATCACTATTCCTCTAAATGATAAGGTTTTAGAGATCCATCGTGATAAGGAGAAAGAACTCCAGTTTATCAAAAAGCTGGAGAACCTTCATTCTAATTTTATTCGCCCTGAAACGGGTGCTACACTGGCGCTTAAAGGTGCTGACGTATTAAAGAACAACTGGTTCTTTCTTTTTGTAGATAGTATGAAGGAAATGAATGTGCCGGTTGTTGGATTTGATGTGCTGAGAAATTTCCGTTTCAACACAGCGCGGCCATCTACACAAATTCATATCAGCAGTGGTATGGATTGGTTTGATGCCAAAATAAATGTTGTGTTTGGAGAACAACATGTAAGTATAGCCGAAATTAAAAAGGCTTTGGCCAATAAGCAGCAATTTGTACAACTGAATGATGGCACACTTGGTATTTTACCGGAAAACTGGCTGAAGAAATACTCCCTGCTGTTTCGTGTTGGCGAGGGAAAAAACAATTCCCTCCGTTTATCTAAATATCACCTGAGTGTTATTGATGAACTCCACAATGAGAAGGATGAAACTGAGGTAATGATTGAGTTGGAAGAAAAATACAACAGGCTCCGTGGGTTTAATCGTATTAAAGAAATTGACCCGCCGCACAGGCTGGCGCATATTCTTCGTCCATACCAGGTAGCGGGTTATCACTGGCTGAATTATTTAAGCGAAGTTGGCTGGGGTGGTATACTGGCTGATGATATGGGTTTGGGTAAAACGGTGCAGGCTTTATCATTCATGCAGTTTTATAAAGATACGCATGGCGTGCTGAAGGCGATTGTAATTTGCCCTACAACGCTGATGTTTAACTGGGAGAATGAAATTAAAAAATTCACGCCTGACCTTACTTATTATATACATCATGGCGGCGACAGGGCAAGGGATAAGGAAACATTTGAAAGAGCCAACGTTATTATTACCACTTATGGTACATTAAGAAGTGATATTAAGCTGTTGACGGAAATACATTTTGACTATGTGGTTCTTGATGAGTCGCAGGCAATAAAAAACCCGCAGAGCAAGGTAACGAAAGCGGCTGGCCTGCTTGAAGCGAAGAACCGTTTATGTTTAAGCGGTACACCCTTGCAGAACAACACTTTCGATATTTATGCGCAGATGAATTTTCTTAATCCCGGTATGCTGGGTTCTGTAGAATATTTCAGAAATGAATTTGCAACGCCTATTGATAAGTTTGGCGAACAGGACAGGAAAGACCACCTCAAAAAATTATTATATCCCTTTATACTCCGCAGAACAAAAGAACAGGTTGCCCGCGACCTGCCTGAAAAAATGGAAACAATTCTTTTCTGCGAAATGCAGGATGAGCAGCGCGAAATTTATGACGCTTTCAGAAATGATTACAGGGATAAGATACTTGGCGTTATCAACGACCAGGGTATTGCCAAATCACAGCTAACCATTTTACAGGGATTGATGAAGCTGCGGCAGATATGCGATTCTCCCGCTATCATGAATGAACAGGAGAAATATCCGAATCATTCTATTAAGCTGGAAGAAATTGGCAGGGAGATTACGGAGAACATCAGCAACCACAAGGCGTTGATTTTTTCACAGTTTCTCGGTATGCTGGCGCTGATTAAAGAAAAATTAAAAGAACTTGAAGTGCCGTTTGAATATTTTGATGGAAGCACTTCTGCCCCCGACAGGGAAAAAGCAATTACGCGTTTTCAGAATGATGATACCTGCCGAGTATTCCTGATTTCCTTAAAAGCGGGTGGTGTGGGTTTAAACTTAACGGCAGCAGATTATGTATATATTGTTGACCCCTGGTGGAACCCCGCGGTTGAACAGCAGGCTATTGACCGTACTCACCGTATCGGCCAAACGAAGAATATTTTTGCTTACCGCATGATATGTAAAGACACCATTGAAGATAAGATTCTGCAATTGCAGGAAAAGAAACGTTCGCTGGCAAAAGACCTGATATCAGACGATACAACCTTTGTTAAGAGCCTTACAAGGGAGGATGTGGAATACCTGTTTAGTTAGGGTAGAAGGTATAAGGTGGAAGGTATAAGATATAGGGAGTAAGGCCTTTCCCGCAATTTGCATCTTATTCCCTAGGCCTTATACCTTAAACCCTCCACCTTTTCTCAAAACAAAAACAACCTTTCCCTGCCTCCTACCTTGCCACCAAAGTTCCTGATATTATAAGTGAAGGTTAACATAAAGTAGCGTTTGAGCACAGTGGTTTCCACATCATTAATGTAGTTGTCCGTAACAGTTCTGTATATACTGGTATTTTGGTTCAGCAGATCGAATGCAGATAATTTTAATTGCCCCTTGTCATCTTTCAGGAATAGAAAATTAAGCGCCGCGTTCCAGCGATAAATACTTTTTTGTATTCCCTCCGCCACCTGCGGGTTATAGCGATAGTCAAGACTTGTTTCCCATACCCAATGTTTAGGCATGCGTATAATTAACTCACTGCCCGAATTGTGTGTTGTTATTTCAAGCCCCGGCAATGCGTCATTAGCATAGCGGCTCCGCGTCCAGCCTACTGCATAATTTTGCCTGAATTCAAATTTGTCATTCCAGTTAAATGACACATTAATGCCAGGGTTCAGGTTCAGATTTTGAGTATTTGTTCTGATGCTGTTAATGATAATCAGTCCGCGGTTATATCTTCCCCACATACTACTTCCCAATGAAAATTTCCAGTCTTTATTAAATTTAAACTGCTTGTTTATACCTCCGCCGCCCTGCATTTCCCATATGCCGTTGGCATTAACAGGCGCTGTATATTGCACGCCATTTTTATCTACCGTGCGTTCTCTTATAATAGCATTATTGCTGATGACACCATAGATATACAGGTTGTAGTTAATATTGGATTTCATGTTGTATTTATATGTTTGCACATTCAGCGAATGATTGATGGATGGTTTCAGCAACGGGTTACCCCTGGTTATAAACAGTGGGTTGGTATTGTTCTCCACGGGCTGCAAATCATCTACCTGCGGCTCACTTGCATTTACATTATAGCCGATATTTAAGCTGCTGATATTAATCTGTAAAGAAGGCAGTATATAATTAAACTGCTGTGCTATAGAAGGATTTTTCTGAAACCTGTTATCAATATTCAGCAACTGGTAATTTATACCCGGAGATATGGAAAACGATTTATGCGAATATTTAAGCGCAGCCCTGGTATTGCTTCTCCATCCATTCCTGTTTAAACCATTACTCAAAGCATCATTAAGTTCATTATACTTATTGCTATTGTTGGTATCATCAAAAGTTTTTACTTCATCTTTATTTCTAAAAAAATTAAAACTCTCGTTAAACTGCAGAGACAATTTTTTCGAAACAGGTTCATTGTAATTTGCCCAAAAATCTAATGAAGTATTACCCAGGTTACGATTACGCAACTGGTTCAGCATGGTTGAAACCTGTTGCTGGTTAGTGTAAAATATATTTTCCGCATCGTTATACTGATGGTCATTATTGCCGGAAAGCCTGAACGTGCCTGACATATACAAGGTTCTTCCCCCTTTGCGAAATTTTTTATTATAAGATATCAATTGAGAAAATTCCGTGGTATTATTCTTTCTCCTTTCTTCATTATCACTTTCATTCAGTAGCGGCTCATAATTGCTATAGGTATTATAGTGTATATTGCTTTGTCCATGCGCTGTTTTAATAGATACTGTTGGTCTGAACTCTATTGCAGACAATGAATCTACCTCCCATTTTATAAACCCGCCTATGCGATGAACATTATTTGTAGTATGTTCATTGTTTTCATTGCGCGTAGTCATGCTGGTATCATTAAAAAACTGCTGACGGTTATTTAGCTGGTGTATATCGCTTTTAACCTGTCCGTAAAAGTATTGCAGGTTCAGCGTTACTTTTTTTCCCAGTTGATTGTTCATGTTAAACCCGGCGCCTGTAGAATGTTGTATACCCTGGCCTGTGCCGCCAAAGGAAATATTATTCAAAGCAAATCCACCATCACTCATAACCATCATACTGTTTATGCCACTGCGGTTAAAACCTCCTGTGCTCATTATATCATTCATACCGAATCCCGGCCGGTTAATATTATTGGTATATCCCAGCAGGCTTACCTGCAATGTATCTCTGAACAGGTTAAATATGCCTCCTGCTTCATAACGTTTATCCGTACCCGCACCTGCGTATGCTTTGCCAAACCATCCTTTTTTGATTGCTTTCTTGAGTTTAAGATTAATTACCTGCCCTATCTGGCCTTTGGGTAAATCAGGATTTTGATTCATCTGTTCCTTATCATCTGTAACCTGTATTTTATCAATAATATTTGCCGGCAGGTTTTTGGTTGCCATTTGCGGGTCGCTGCCAAAAAACTCTTTGCCATCTACATAAAGCTTATTTACTTTTCTTCCATTAACGGTAATATTTCCCTGCGCATCTACTTCCACACCAGGTAATTTGCGCAGCAAATCTTCCACTAAAGCAGAGGGTAATGTTTTAAAAGCTTCGGCGTTAAATTCAATCGTATCCTTTCTCACAATCACCGGCGGGCGTTCTGCCACCACCAAAACTTCTTCCATCAGCCTTGCGTCGGGGCTAAGTTTAATAGTGCCTAAATCCAGTTGCGGTTGTATGCCTGACAATAGGAAATTTCTGCGATAGGCTTCTGAACCTGCATGTGTAATAATTATTCTGCAGGAATCATTTAGTGGAATACCAGGCACTTTAAAAAAGCCCTGTGGGTCGCTTAACCGGTAGGTTATAAGTGTTGTATCCTTTGCATTAAATACCGCTACTGTGGCAAGAGATAAAGGCTGCTTACCTGTTGAGTCAGTAAGTTTACCGGTGATGATTCCTTTCGGGGATTGGGCAATTAAGCCAGTTGAGATAAGGCAAAATAAAACTGTTATATAGAATCTATACATGAATAAGCAATGAATTTATTTATGGAAAAATATTACAGCGGCACTGTATTTATCTCTACTTTACCTGCATTGTTTTGTTTGTTAATTTGAGATGTAGTGATTTTAAATTTGTAAAATGTAAGATTTCTTAATACAAATTGGTAAAACAGGAAAACTATGGCAAGACTAACAGACAATTTTATGAGGTAATCGGTAATGGTTGGCATACACACCCGTTTAAAATGAACAATAGTAGCGATATCTCATCAACGACCTACGATTATTTCGTAAAGATATATTATACTCGTAAATGGCCAAATCTTTTTACTTTCTCACATTAAAACCAATTGTTACATTTGAATAAGCTTAATACTACTTACCCAAATTTTTTGCACTATGCTCACCAAAACAGATATCGAACATTATTTTTTATCGGAAAAAAATGCCGGGCTTATTTTAATGATTGCCGGGGCAGTGGCCATTATTGCCGCAGTTTCTTTCCTGATTTTTGTAAAAACAAATGCCTATAAAGGCATGGCTATTCCGTTGATATTATTGGGTATTGCTCAACTGGTAATGGGCTATGCACCATATAACAAAAGTGATAAGCAACGGATTGACAATGTATATGCGTTTGATATGAATCCCGATAAACTCAGGAATGAAGAGCTTCCGCGTATGCAAAAAATGCTGGGCAGTGTAAAGCTTTTTTTAGGTATTGAACTGGCAGTGCTGGCAGCAGGCATTATACTCATTTTAATGAATAAGCAGCAGGCTGATACTATTTCATCCAAAGCACTGTGGCTGGGTATAGGCATAGGGCTGGCTATACAGGCATTTATATTTTTCGCTGTCGATTTGTACGTGCTGAAAAATGCAAAACAGTACAGCGCCGGGCTTGAACAATTCGCAAAAAAATAAAATTATTTAACATTTCCGAAATGTTTCGTATTTCAGAAAATTCCTCTACTTTTGATCTACTAAAACTTTCGTAATTAAAATAATCTGTATGAATACTTCAATGTACAAGCGATCAGCACTCGCTTTTGTAGCTGCTGCCTGTGTGTTTGCCACAACAGGATTACAGGCTCAGGAAAAGAAAAATAAAAAAACAAAGCAGGAACAAATCATCATTAAAAAAAGGGGTGATAAAGAGGAAAAAACGACTATAGTAATTGATGGAGATAATGTTACCATTAACGGTAAACCTGCAAACGAATATAAAGGAGATGTTTCCGTAAACCTGCGGGATGATGATATAGATTTTGATATTTCCATTGATGGCGACGGAGAAGGATTGGCCGCAATAGCCCCAATGCCGCCATTGCCACCCATGCCGCCGGTTCCTCCTGTGCCATCAATAACTTTTACTGCGCCTGATTTTAATTTTGAGGATGGCGATATGAGTTGGACAGGCGTTTCGAAACCAATGCTTGGTGTATATACAGAAAAAGACGAGAAAGGTGCTAAGATTACAAATGTTGTGGATGATAGTCCTGCTGAAAAAGCCGGATTACTTAAAGGCGATATCATTACAAAAATCGGGGAAACGGCAGTTACAGATCCATCTTCACTTTCTTCAATCATTAATGAGAAAAAACCGGATGATGAGATACAAATAACTTACCTGAGAGACAAAAAGGAAAAGAAAGTAACGCTCAAACTCGGGGAGCGCAAAGACTCGTTTACAAGATCATTTAATTTTAATGCTCCTCAATTCAACGAGGATTTGGTAAAAGAATTTAAGTTTAACGGGCCGGGAGTATTTAACAACCGTGCCAGGTTAGGCATAAAAATACAGGATACGGAAGAAGGTAATGGCGTGAAGGTTATTGAACTGGAAGATGCTTCTGCCGCTGCTAAATCAGGTATTAAGAAAGATGATATCATTACAAGTATAGATGGTGCAGACATTAAATCTACAGACGATGCGAGGCAAAAGATGCTGGATGTAAAAGAGAAAGCTGCATACCCGGTTAAAGTATTGCGCAATGGCTTGCCGGTAACAATAGATGTTAAGATACCTAAGAAATTAAAGACCACTGATCTTTAGCAAATGCTAAAACAAAGAACCCTCCTGTTACGGAGGGTTTTTTGTTTGATGTTGAGAGGCTGTGATTGTGCTATCAACATTTTTAGTTACGGGTAGGGATTAATTGGCCATATTTCAATGGCCAGGGTACGTTTAGTTTCTGCCTCAAAAGGCAGGTATAGGGATTAGGGTATAATTTCACTATCGAGGTTCTTAAACGCAGTGATTTGAATATTTAGTCTTTGCTTTTTTTTGCAATCAAAGGATATATTCGATAGGGCGACATACTAAAATTTAAGTAGTTCAAAATGATATTTTTGCGGCTACACCCTTTCAAAAAAGGAAGCTTATCAAATGATAATTTCGTTTTGCGTTAAATAATGGTTACGTGTTATTACTATAGAGTTGCAACATATTCCTCTTTTAAAAATGCGGTATTAATATTACCCCTAAATATTATTTAGTACTACAAATAATATTTTCGTTTTAACTGCCGTTAATGGATAGTACAGTTTTGAATACAGTCTTCTAAAAATATTTCAACTTTCTTTTTTCTCATGTTGTAGTTGGTTTAAAGCAAAAGGCATCTCCCGAAAGGGAAGATGCCCTAATGCTTTTTAGCCCTGCCAGGTTTCAGCTTACTACTTACTCCTTACCACTTACTTCTTACTACCCTGCACCCCCCACCTCTACTTCAACTCTCCCACCATATCCTTGGGTATAACCCATTCATCAAATTGCTGCGGTGTAACGTAGCCAAGCTTAACTGCCATTTCTTTTAACGTTGTTCCTTCTTTGTGTGCTTTCTGCGCAATTTCAGCGGCTTTATAATATCCGATTTTTGTATTCAGCGCTGTTACAAGCATCAATGAATTATCAACATGCTTTTTAATGTTAGCCTCTATCGGCTCGATGCCAATGGCACATTTATCATTAAAGCTCACGCAGCCGTCGCCGATCAATCTTGCACTATGCAGGAAGTTGAATATCATTACGGGCTTAAATACATTCAGTTCAAAATGCCCTGTAGCGCCGCCAATATTAATCGTTACATCGTTGCCTAATACCTGTGCTGCAATCATGGTTAAAGCTTCGCATTGCGTTGGGTTTACTTTGCCAGGCATAATAGAAGAGCCCGGTTCATTATCTGGTATAAATATTTCGCCAATGCCACTGCGTGGCCCGGATGAAAGCATGCGTATATCGTTCGCAATCTTCATAAGGCTGACTGCTACTGTTTTTAATGCGCCGTGTGTTTCAACAATAGCATCATGCGCCGCCAGCGCTTCAAATTTATTGACTGCTGTTACAAAAGGCAAACCTGTAAGTGATGCAATATGTTTTGCTACATTTTCGGCATAACCTTTCGGCGTATTAATGCCGGTTCCCACAGCAGTTCCCCCCAAAGCCAGTTCACTTAAATGGGGTAATGTATTTTTAATGGCCTTAATGCCATGGTCAAGCTGTGATACATAACCACTGAATTCCTGTCCAACAGTTAATGGAGTTGCATCCATAAAATGTGTACGTCCAATTTTTACCACATGCATAAATTGCTTACTCTTTTCGGCAAGTGTATTGCGTAACTTTTCTATACCAGGTATGGTAACTTCAAGCAGAATTTTGTACGCCGCTATATGCATTGCTGTAGGAAAAGTATCGTTGCTGGATTGTGATTTATTTACATCATCGTTGGGGTGCAAAAATTTTTCTTTATCTGTAAGTGTACCGCCATTTAATACATGCCCTCTGTATGCTACTACTTCATTAACATTCATATTGCTTTGCGTGCCGCTACCGGTTTGCCAAACTACCAGGGGAAAATAATTATCTAATTTACCAGCAAGAATTTCATCACATACTTTCCCAATCAAATCAGATTTTTCTTTTGGCAATACACCTGCTTCAAAATTAGTGATAGCCGCCGCTTTTTTTAAATAAGCAAATGCACGTATAATTTCTTTCGGCATACGGTTAATATCCTGCGCTATTTTAAAATTATCAACACTGCGTTGTGTTTGCGCTCCGTAATATGCATCAACGGGAACCTTAACTTCTCCCATCGTATCTTTTTCTATTCTGTACTCCATAAATTCTATTTTAAATGATTGTGTTATGATAATGTAATTGCTATGCTGTTTGGTTAATCAAATACCTTTAAAAACCGGTTTACGTTTTTCCATAAAAGCGGCTGCGCCTTCTTTAGCATCTTTGGTATCAAAAAGTTCAGCAAAAGTGTCTATTTCTGTTTGGTAACCGTTAACCTGTTCATTAAAAACAGCATTAACAGCTTTTATAGAACCGGCAACAGCAAGCGGAGCCTTGCTGTTAATAATATCAAGTATTGATGTAGCCTTTTTTATCAACTCTTCAGGGGTAGTTACATGGTTAACCAAACCATATTGCAGTGCCGTGTTTGCATCAATCATATTGCCTGTTAATATTAATTCCATTGCTCTTCCTTTTCCTATAAGTTGGGTTAGCCTTTGCGTGCCGCCATAGCCGGGTATTAACCCCAGGTTTACCTCGGGTTGACCAAATCTTGCGTTATTGCTTGCTATTCTGAAATGGCAGGCCATGGCAAGCTCGCAGCCTCCGCCTAATGCAAAACCATTTACGGCAGCAATAACAGGTTTTGGTGAATTTTCTATTTTATCAAAAACATTTTCCTGCCCTTTTTGTGCGAGTGCTTTACCGGCGCTTGCATCAAGCGCAGTAAACTCACTGATATCAGCGCCTGCTACAAATGCTTTTTCGCCGCTGCCCGTTATGATAGCGGATTTTATTTCCGGATTATTATATACATCATCAATCGCGGCACTTAACTCCTCTATTACCTGTTTGTTCAGTGCATTAAGTTTATCCGGGCGATTAATAGTGATGATAAGTATTTGACTTTGAAATGAAAGAGACAATGTTTGCATAGCAACAGTTTTTATGCCTGCTTAATAGCAGGTTAATTATCTTTTAGCTGACCGCAAAAGTACAACACCGGGGTTTCTTTTGATGGTTTTATTGTATCTTTTAGTGTTGTTTTTTTAATGCAAGGCACTCCTAAAACTAATTTTTTGAGAAAGCAATTGATCATAGCAGGAATTATATCATTCATCTTTTCAGGATTTGCTTTTGTGCATAGCCATACCACTGAAACAGGCGCCGATAATACATTGAAATATTTCAAGGCTCATATACCTCCGCTTATTAATGCGGCAAAGGCATTGAGAAATGCTATTAATAATATAACTGAAGACAGTGTTTCCGTAGAAATAGCCAGGAGTAAACTGGCAGCATGCAGAAACGAATATAAAAGCATTGAATTTTTTGTTGAATATTTTTTTGGAAGTACGGTAAGCCGGTTTAATGTGCCGCCCGTTTTTGAAGTGGAAGAGCCATCGCTTGAATTTCAATGGCCGGTAGGTTTCCAGGTTATTGAAAATTTGTTGTTTGATGAAAAAGCATACCTGCAAAAAAAAGAATTACGCTCCAATACAGATGTAATTATTCTTACCGCAGAAGGATTTGAAAGTCTTTTATACGGCAGGCAATTTACGGATGCAGGCATCCTGGAAAGTTTTCGGCTTGAGTTAGTTCGAATTTCAACGCTTAACATTACAGGCTATGATGCACCACTTTTAAAAACGGGTATACATGAATCGGCTACCGCTTTGCTTGCCTTTAAAGAAAATATAAAACCATACCTGCAAACAAATAAAGCGATGGCTGATAGTATTACTTTTTATTTAAACCACGCAATAAACATGCTATCCACCAATAATGATTTTGATAAGTTTAACCGCATGCTATTTTTAAAAGCTGCTATGCTTCCGCTGCAAAAGTATACTGCGCTACTGATAAAATCATTGCATGGGCAGGCACATGAAGCTACTGCATTGAATTACGAAGCCAATCATATTTTCGACAACCGGTTTTTGAATATTGCTGCTTTTGATACAACGGCTATTCCGGCCTCAAAACCACTTATTGAACTTGGTAAAAGATTATTTTTTGAAAGCAAACTATCGGGCAATAATAAACGAAGCTGTATTACCTGTCACCAGCCGGAAAAATATTTTACCGATGGTTTAAATAAAAGTATCGCGTTTGATGAACAGCACGTTGTACGGCGTAATGCACCATCTATATTGTATACGGCATACCAGTATAATAATTTTTGGGATGGCCGGGCGCCTACATTAACAAACCAGGTACTTGTTGTTACATCTTCCGCCAATGAAATGAATGCTGATACAGTACAAATTGTAAAAAAACTGGTAGCATACAGGAAATACAGAAAGCTCTTTGCAAAAGCTTTCCCTCAAAAAAAAATTACAGAAAGCATTTCTATACGAAATATAGGCGCTGCGATTTCGGCATATGAAAAGTCATTACCAGTTATGACTTCCGCTTTCGATAAATATATTAATGGAGATGAAACAGCTATGTCTCCTCAACAAATAAAAGGGTTTAATTTATTTATGGGTAAAGCGCAATGCGGCACCTGCCACTTTGCGCCGGTATTTAATGGTTTGCTTCCGCCGCTATACAATATTTCAGAAGTAGAATCATTAGGGATAACAACAAATGCGGATTTTGATAAACCTGTTGCAGATGCTGATAGCGGCAGATACCACTTTATGCCCTCTCAATTTTATATTGGCGCCTTTAAAACGCCTACTGTTCGTAACGCAGCTAAAACAGCGCCTTATATGCACAATGGTTCATTGCAAAACTTAACAGAGGTAATGGAATTTTATAATAAGGGCGGTGGTAATGGTATGGGATTATATCACCCAAATCAAACACTTTCTGATAAGCCATTGAATCTTACTAAAGAAGAAATAACAGAACTGGTGAGTTTTATAGAATCTCTTACAGACGAGCCTTTATGGCTAAAAAAGTAAAAAATTATTTACCGGTAAATCGAGGAAAGTTTTATAATTTAGGCATATCTACATTTTCATCTGACATCTACTGAAAATCCTGCTTTATTACTAAACAATTTGTTTCTGATTATGAACAGGGTAACAGTTTTTTTGATGTTTTTTTGCTTGGTTTTTATTCATGCCAATGCCCAGGTTTTATTGCGGGGGCCATATTTGCAAATGGGTACCAGTACCAGTATGAATATTCGCTGGCGAACAGATGCGGCTACTATAAGTCGTGTAAGATATGGAACTTCTGCGGGCAGTTTGATTAATGCAATTGAAAACCTTTCGCCCAAAACCGAGCATGATATTAAAATAACCGGCTTATCTCCAAATACATTTTACTGGTATAGTATTGAAACTGCCGCCGGCGTTTTGCAGGGAGATACAGAAAACTATTTTAAAACCCTTCCTAATGTTGGTGAAAAGCTACTGTATCGCATAGGTGTATTTGGCGATTGCGGCAGCAATAATACCAACCAGCTTAATGTGCGTAATAGTATCATAAACTATCTTGGTACAAATTACATGAATGCATGGATATTGTTGGGAGATAATGCATACGGTAATGGCACTGACCTGCAATATAGTTCAGCATTCTTCAATTATTACAAAGACAAATTTTTAAAACAAAATCCTTTATACCCCGCGCCTGGAAATCATGATTATGATTTTCCTTCTGATGCAAGAACCATGCACACTAATCCTTATTATGCTATATTCACAACGCCGGCTGCGGGAGAAGCCGGAGGTTATCCTTCGGGTACAGAATCCTATTATTCATTTGATATAGGCAATATTCATTTTATTTCGCTTGACTCTGACGGATATGGACCTGATGGGAAAAAATTGTATGATGTTCCCAGCCTGCAGTCTGAATGGGTAATACATGATCTTGAAGCAAACGCAAACAAGGAATGGATAATTGCTTATTGGCATCATCCTCCTTTTACCAAAGGATCGCACGACTCTGATAATCTTACCAATTTAGATGCTGATCTTGTAGAAGTAAGAACCAGGTTTATTAAAATATTAGAAGACCATGGCGTAGACCTTGTGCTGTGCGGCCATAGCCATGTATACGAACGCACCAAGTTATTAAATGGATATTATGGTTTGTCATCTGAATACAATGAATCACAATATGCATTAAGTACATCAAGCGGAAAATATGATGCAACTGTTAACTCCTGCCCATACTACAAAAAATCATCCACAGGTAATACAGGAACACTATATATGGTGGCCGGTTCTGCGGGTCAGCGTGGAGGTGCGGGTCAAATACCCGGCTTTCCGCATAAAGCCATGTATTATTCAAATAAAGACATCGCTGGTGCATTAATGCTTGAAATAGAAGGCAACAGGCTCGATGCTAAATGGATAGATGCTTCCGGTATAGTGCAGGACAAGTTTACTATAATGAAGGATGTTAACCGCAATACTACTTATACTACAGCGGTTGGCTCCCCTGTAAATTTACAGGCTTCATATATTGGCAATTATTTATGGACAAATGATCAAACCACGGCTGCCATAACGGTTACGCCTACTGTAGAAGGAACGGAAACTTATATTGTAAAAGACGACAGAAATTGTGTGGCAGACACATTCAATATTGTGGCTTCAAGAGTTTTGCCATTAACATGGAAAAATATAAAAGCATGGTACGACAAAAACGAAACCGCTAATAAATTGCAATGGGAAACCGGAAATGAAGTTAATGTGGCTTCTTTTTATATTGAGCGTTCGGATAATGCAGGAGACTATGTTCAGATAGCCACCATAAAAGCCAAAGGAAATACCGAAGCACATATTTATAACTTTACCGACAAACAAATTTCGCCTGCTGTAAACAAATACTATTACAGGATAAAACAGCAGGACAATGATAGCAGGTTTACTTATTCTCCAATAGTTTCTGTTGACAAATCAGGCCAATTATACTTTGATATAAAAATTATACCTAACCCTGGAAAGCCGGGACAATTGCGTATAAAACTTTCTTCAGACAGAAAAGTAAAAGCAGAACTGAGTATAGTAACTGCCGCAGGCAAAACAGTTATAAATAAAAAACTGGTATTGAGTGAAGTTGCCCAATCCTTTTTACCCGATGTACAGCGCGGAGTGTATTTTGTACGTCTTCAAAACGAAGGGCAGGTAGTTACAAAAAAGTTTGTGGTGGAGTAGCTCATTCAATTGCTTAAATAGAAAAGATATAATAATACAGCTTAATTTGCACTGGAAATTGTAACTCCTGTTTTTAATTCACCAGAAGCCACTACAACATGCTGAGTATTATTACCGCTGTTCATAACCAGTTAGCAATGAACAAAATTTTTCTGCAAACTTTAAAAGAATATACTCACAACACGTTTGAGCTGATTATAATTGACAACAATTCTACTGATGGCAGCAGAGAATTTTTTGAAGAGAGCGGAGCTGTTGTTATAGCAAACGAAGGCAACTATAGTTACCCTTATTGCCAGAACCAGGGAATAAAAAAAGCAAACTATAATACCCTTTTGTTTTTTAATAATGATATTATCGTTTCCCCTGGCTGGGATATTCATTTGCTCAATATACTTGGAAAGGATAATTATGATGTAGTGAGCTTCGCATCGCCAGACAGGTGCGATAATCTGAAAGAAACAAAAAAGCAGGGCAGAACATGGAATCGCATAAAATATCCCATACTCCGGTTAATAGGAAGTTCCGAAACTGCATTATGGCTGATGTTTAAATTAAGATACCGGAATTGGAAATCTTTTTGCGAAAAAATGTTCGAAAAATATGCTTACAAAATGAGTGAAGGATTTTCCGGCTCCGTAGTTGCCATGAACAGAGCCGGCCTTGAAAAAGTTGGATATTGGGATGAAAGAATGCAGGATGCCGATTTTGATTTGTATATGCGCAGCAGGAAAAGAAATGAGGCGTTTGGCGACCTGCAGCCGCTAAGCATTATTTCCGGCGTATATATACACCATTTTGGGAGGCTTACACTGAAATCCCGCAAAAAACCAGTAACATTTTCTGACGCTAAAAATTTAATATTGTTTGAGCAAAAATGGAAAATAACCATGCGTCATGTTGCGCAGCAATTCATTAAACAGGTATAAGGTACGTATCGCTTATTTTTTAAGCAGGTTATAATTTTTAAAAGTGAATATTTTCTCTCCTCCTAATATATTTTCTTCAATAAAAGTAAGGAACCTGTTTTTCCATTTTTCGTGTTTATGAATTACCCTGTTCTTATTATACTTTGCGTTATCAAGGTTTTCCTGCCAGTTAAACTTAGCAATCATTGATTGCATTACAGCAGGATGTGTTTCCTTAAAAAAAGCCAGCGCATCCAGGTTTCCATAATCAAATTCGGGAACTTTATATTTCATGAACAAGTGCGCGTTTTCTTTTCCCTTATAATCAGAAACAAAAGATGAATATTTTTTCTGCATCATCTGCGGCGGACGTACCCAGCCATAATGAAAAACCGGCGCACCAACATTAGCAACATTTAACTTGAACGTATTTTCTTTCTGGTCGTAATCCTTATTGTTAAAGCCTGGTATCTTTCTGAAAGATTGTGCATCTTTCCAGGAATGAATATCCGGGTTGTTACGGATAATCCTGATTTCTTTTGCATACCAGGCATGAGATTTTATATAATGTTTGTAATCTCCCCAAAAATGCAGGTAATCAAATATCAACCCCTCCACATCTGTATCATTTAATAAAGATGCGCACCGTTCTTTAATTATTGGCAGCGAATCTTCATGTATCACCTCGTCACTTTGAAGATAAAAAAGCCAATCACCGCTGCATGCATTTTTGGCAATATCGGTTTGGTGAGCATATTCAGTTCCGTTAGGATATGCTTTTGTATCCCATTTGGTATGAATTATTTTTATTTTCTCTGATCCTATACTTTCAATTTCCTGTAGTGTAAAATCATCTTCATCGCAATTGCCCAGGGCTATCACAAACTCATCTACCAAAGGCAGAATAGATTGTACAGATGCTTTAACCGGGTAATAAAGCCTGGTGGCGTTTCTCACCATGCTAAAGCCACTTATCTTCATGCTTGGATAAATTGATGATTAATATTCCGCAAAATAAGTATTTAAACCAATGCAGGTTGTTTGTTTGCAAAAAACGGCAATTAATATTTGAGGTGCCGGGCAAGTGTAGATAAGACCTGTAGTTTTTAAATTAATATTTCATTTTAAATTATCAAATGCATTTAGTTCATGGCTTTTCACCTCATGCCGGTGTGGCATCGTATCTCCCGCCAGGCGGGAGCGCTGACTTTTACTTTGAGGAGACCTGTGAGCTATATATCGTTATGGAGCATTTCCTTTAATCAGCTACATTGCAAATCCCGCGTAAAAGCAGGCGCCTAACGTGGATACTGGTATAAATGGGTAGCAGGCTATGGACAGTTTGCAAAAAACCTATAAGGTTTGCCGGGCGGCGTTGCAGCGCTGCAAACCTTATAGGTTTAAACAGGTTCCGAACCTTTCAAAGGTTCGGAACCCTGCTCATTATTCTGCTGCCTGATTTAAATCTAAAACGCCAATGGTATATTCACTTTAAAACTAAAATTTCTGCCCATATTAAATACGCCTATTCTTCCGGTTACATTATTTACATCAGTATACTTTAGCCTGCTCAAATGATTTTGATAAGCTACATCTGTAAGATTATTTCCTGAAAGGATTACCGTAAAAAGCGTTTTGCGCTTACCGGCAATATCAGCGCTTATGCCTGCATTCATCAAAGTGTAACCTGCTGTTGGTGTTTCTGTAGTGTAGGTAGTAAAGGCATGATTTTGCCTAAAGGTATTATCAAGTTCTGCGCTTAAAGCAAGCCTGCGGATTGTTTTTCCTTTTTTCAAAAATTCTCCTCTCAGTTGAGTGATTAACCTTGCCGCCGGAATAAAAGGAATATTTCTCACTCCTTCAACCGGCTCATCAAAAATGCCTCTTACGTAAGAAAACGTGTTTTCAAAATGCAGCCAGTCTAATGGATGCGGGTGTATATCTATATTCAGTTCCGCGCCATAAAGCGTTGCTTTTGCCTGGCTGAATTTAAACGCGGTAATTTTTTCTCCATCAACATTCACCAATGAGTCGCCACCATTCGCGCTTTCAAGTTTCCTGTAAAAAATAAAATTATTAATGTTATTTAAAAATCCAGTAGCAGTAACAGAAACATGTTCATTATCAAATTCAATGCCGCCATCAAACTGGAGGCTTGTTTCAGACTTTAAATTATTATCGCCATACTCATACCTGTTGGTGCCTTCATGTGTTCCGTTAGAGGCAAGTTCTGCTATAGCAGGAGACCTGAAACCTCTTGCTGCATTAAATTTCAGGGTAACCACTTTGCTCACTTCATAACTTATACCCGCACTGCCGGATATATTGCTGAACGATTTTTTAAACCCTTCAAATTTTGGTTCACCATTAACTGTAAGTGATTTTGAATCAAGATTCCTGTTATCAAATCGTACTCCCCCACTCAGCGTAAACCTGTCAAAGTTTTTTTGCGTGTATACAAATACGCCGGCATCAAACAAATTATATTCAGGTATCAATACTTCTCCTGCTTTGTTTTTATTGCTTTGCTGCATACCATTTACACCTATAGTCGTTTTCCATTTGTTCATATCAGGTAAGTGGTATTGCAGGTTGTAGGTAATGGTATTAAGGTCAAAAAATAAATCAGGAGTACCAGGCGCAAGTATATTTCCAAACTCTTTTCTTTTATTGTTTTGATAGCCAACATGCACATCCAACTTGCCTTTGCCAATATTAAACCTGTTATCTGCAGCAATTTTAAAGTGTTGAATATGCTGATAAGGAACTTCAGGATTTGCTCCTTTAAAATCATTACCCGTTGCAATAGCTGTTTCCCCGGTGCCGTTTACATTAACGGATTTAATAAATTTCCCGGTGGCTTCATCCCTGTCTCCTTCAATTAAACCAGGTTTTTGATTAAAGCTACTTACCAGTATATGGCTGTATCCCCACGAGCCGTTATAACCAATATAACCTCCAAAGTTTCTTTCATTGAATTTTGAATTGAATACACGGCCATCATATTTGTTTGTATAATCTTCCGCGGCTTTATATGAGCCGTATACATTCCAGTTAAAACCGTTTTTATTACCGGCAATATTTGCTCCCACTCCGCGCAGGTGATTATTGCTTTGATAATTACTGATGATATTGCCCTTGATGGTTCCTTCAGGTACCGGCACATTTGTAAGGATGTTGATTACACCAGCCATCGCATCACTGCCATATATAAGCGAAGCAGGGCCTTTCAATACTTCCACTTTATTTACACTGTATTCATCTATTTCAATTCCGTGTTCATCTCCCCATTGCTGCCCTTCCTGTCTTATACCATCATTCAAAATAACCACACGATTGTAACCCAACCCGCGTATCATTGGCTTTGAAATAGACGGCCCTGTGGTTAATTGAGAAACGCCGGGTGTTTTACTGATGGCATCAATTAAATTGGTTGATGTGGTTTGAGCGAGGTCAGCCCTGCTGATAATATCAACCGGTGTAGGCGTTCTTTTTAATTTGGTGGCAGTAGATACACCGGTTACGGTTATTCCTTCATTTTCACGAACAGCGGGAGATAAAGCAAAATCTTTTTTCAGGTCGTTTGTGAGTGCTATATGCTCGGTAATACTGGTATATCCTACGGAGGAAACTTCAATCAGGTAATTGCCTGACGCAATACTTCTTATTATATATTCTCCTTTTGCATTTGTTACTGCACCGGTTTTTGCATCAGCAAAATATAATGAAGCGCCCTGAATTGGTTCGCCGGTAAGCGCATCTGTTACTCTTCCTGAAATAGAAACTTTAGCATCTATGCCCCGAACGTGTATGCCGGCAAAAATTGATGTTGGAATAATAAACAACAGTAACGCGGTAAGCGATTGTATATAGCGATATTTCAAAATGATACATTTAGATAATGAAAGACATTGTTTTCCTTTTCGGTAAACAAGCAACCTCCTGGTAAAAAATAATAAGCAAATAAAAAATTTATAACACTAAGCAAGTGTTACTACTAAAGAGGGAGGCCCGCGGAGGGAACATGTAGCATGCGTGTTAGCATGTATTTGCAGTGTATATATACAACTGCCTGTATAATCTGAAACCCGGGTTTTGTTGAACAAGCCAGATGGTAAATCAAAAGTTTTTTCTACCTGTATGGTACATGCCCAGCAAAACCGTTCCTGCTTTTCAATATGTGTTTTGTGATGACAAATACCATCAGTACTGTTTTTTTCAGCGCAGGCATTTACGGTATTGTGCGAATGGAAAAGCTCAAAAGGCAATTGAGTAGCGGCAAAACTCAGCAGCAAAAAAAGCGCTGTATAAAACTGGTATTTTTGTTTTTGCCGTTTCACTTTTAGAATTAAGTGTCAAATGTAATTTAAAAATGAAACAATGATGCAATTTTAAATTGATAATTTATACTTAACTGATGATGTGTCAAAACTTATAATCATGCCTGCGCTTCTTTTTCCAGTATTATAAGTTCTGCTTCTGTAAAAATTCTCGACTTAATCATAAATCTTACCCCCAGCGGAATTTCAAGCGAAAAACTGCTTCCTCTTCCGGGAGTTACATCAAGGGTAAGCTGCGTGTGTTTCCAGTATTCAAACTGATCCTTGTTCATATAAAATTTGCAACCCGCAACTTCACCGAGTAATATATCGCTTCCGCCAATTTTAAATTCACCCTCAGCAAAACACATTGGCTGGCTTCCGTCGCAACAGCCGCCACTCTGGTGAAACATAAGGTTTCCATGTTGTTGCTTAAGCTTTTCTATCAAAGCCAGCGCTGCATCTGTAGCAAGTACCCGCTCAGGCATAATATCTGTTTAAATTATTGTTGAATAAACGCGAAACCTGAAAACGATAAACGTGAAAATATCACATCTATCGTTTCACTTTTTCACATAGGAATATAAAGAATTGTTGTTAGCACATAAAAATTAAGGACTGTACAATCTGCTGTTTTCTTTCTTAAGAAATCAGTGTTTGGTACAGCCCTTTGATTGTGTTTTCTCAGATGCCAGGTTTTTCTAAAAGAACCCCAGTTTGTTTTTGTTATATGATATCAACATGTTTTTTGTCTGGCGATAATGATTGAGCATCATCTTGTGTGTTTCTCTGCCAAAGCCCGATTTTTTATATCCGCCAAATGGCGCATGTGCAGGGTAAGCATGGTAGCAGTTTACCCAAACGCGGCCGGCCTGTATTGCTCTTGGCACCTGGTATAACTCATGTGCATCTCTTGTCCACACACCTGCGCCAAGTCCGTATAAAGTATCATTGGCTATTGCTATGGCTTCTTCTGTGGTTTTAAAAGTTGTAACGCAAACCACAGGTCCAAAAATTTCTTCCTGGAAAACACGCATCTTGTTGTTTCCCTTAAATATGGTTGGCTGAATATAATAGCCATGTTCCAGTCCGCTGTTTTGATGAAATGCTTCTCCGCCGGTAAGTACCTGTGCGCCCTCCTGTTTACCAATATCCAGGTAGCTTAAAATTTTATTGTATTGATCTTCACTTGCCTGTGCACCCATCATCACTGTGCCATCGAGCGGGTTACCCATTTTAATGGCTTTGGTACGCTGAATTACCCTTTCCATGAATTTGTCGTAGATTTTTTCATGCACCAATATTCTTGACGGGCAGGTACAAACTTCTCCCTGGTTCAGTGCAAATAATACAGCGCCTTCTACCGCTTTATCAAAAAATTCATCATCTGCATCTCCAACACTTTCAAAAAATATATTCGGGCTTTTACCGCCCAATTCCATTGTAACAGGTATAAGATTTTCAGAGGCGTATTGCATAATCAGCCTGCCTGTAGTTGTTTCTCCGGTAAATGCCACTTTATTTATTCTTGATGATGAAGCCAGTGGTTTACCTGCTTCTACACCAAAGCCTGTTACTACATTTAATACACCGGCAGGCAACACTTCTTCAATTAACTCTAACAGGCACATAATACTTGTTGGCGTTTGTTCTGCAGGTTTAACTACTACGGTACAGCCTGCAGCCAGTGCCGGTGCTATTTTCCAGGCCGCCATCAATAAAGGAAAATTCCAGGGAATGATTTGCCCAACCACGCCAATCGGTTCGTGAAGGTTAATGCTTACCGTACTATCATCATGTTCACTTACAGTTCCTTCTTCACTTCTTATTACACCCGCAAAATAGCGGAAATGATCAACCACCAGGGGCAAATCTGCCGCTCTTGTTTCACGGATGGCTTTACCATTATCTATTGTTTCTACGATAGCAAGATATTCGAGGTTGTCTTCTACAATTTGTGCAATTTTTAGTAACAGGTTACTGCGGTAGGCCGCCGCTGTTTTACTCCATGTTTCAAACGCTTTGTGAGCCGCATCAATAGCTTTTTCAATGTCTTTGGCGTTACCCCTGGCGGCTTTGGTAAATACTTTTCCATCAATTGGCGATATATTATCAAAGTATTCCCCGCTATCGGGTTTTACCCATTTACCTCCAATAAAGTGATCGTATTTTTCTCTGAATGCCGGGCGGGACGCAAGCGTAGATTTACCGGTAGCTTTTGCTGTAGTACTCATATGTGCAATCTTTGTTAGTGAATTAATACCCTAAATTTGGATATAAGAATTTTGAATACAGTTAAAAATTGTATCTATTAATAGCACAATTGTATTTTAATTACCTGTTAACAAGCGGGCTTCGTAAATTGTATGTATGTCAAAAGGCAAGCCTATACAGCATATTGATCTCACCAATCCCAAATACCTGCAAACACTGGTAGAAAACAGGCAGGTATTTAATATGGAGAACTGTGAGATGAATGTATTTGAATCATACCAGCAGGCTTATCTTGTTCCCTTAACCTTTAATGATTTTGTTATTACCAGTATGGTAAGAGGTAAAAAGGTTATGCATTTATTGGGCGATGATCCTTTCGACTATCTTCCGGGAGAAACGGTTATAGTACCTGCCAACGAAACCATGAAAATTGATTTTCCCGAAGCACAGCAGCATAACCCCACACAGTGTATAGCGCTGGCTGTAGACAAAGGTTATATTCATAATACCCTCAATTACCTTAACGAATACTATAATACCCGGGAGCATGAACATGCCTGGAAACTTCAATTTAACCAGTATCATTTTCACAATGATAATGATGTTTCTGATCTTATAAATAAACTGATCAGGGTGTGCAGGAGTGAGAGCGTTGTAAAAAATATATACGCTGATCTTAATCTTAAAGAGCTTTTAATACGGCTGGTACAAAGCCAGTACCTGCAGCAGATTTCGAAAGATTCGCAGCGCAATTCAAATGCCGGCAGGTTGCAATTTATACTGGACTATATCCGTAATCACATCAGCGATAAAATACTGGTTGATGATTTAAGCGTAAAAGCTCATATGAACCGGAGTGCTTTTTTTAAACTTTTTAAAGATCAGTTTGGTATTACTCCTGTTGACTATATCAACCGCGAAAGAGTAAAGCTTGCCAAGCACTTGCTTTCAGATTCAAATTTATCTGTTACGGAAATCAGTTGGCAAAGCGGCTTTAGTGATCCAAATTATTTTGTGCGGTTATTTAAAAAAACGGAAGGTATTACTCCCGGTGCATACAGAGATTTGAGCAGGAAGAGTGCTTAATGCTTTTACCATTACCCGCGGCCTTCAATCACTTCAATAACTCCTCAATGGTTACCATGTTATATTGTTTTCTTTTCAGATAGCTTATTAACTCCGGCAGCCGGTAATACATTTTATCTGTCCTTTTACTATCTGTGCCTATATGCAGCAATAATATAAATCCATTCAATCCTGGTTTATGGGTTTGCTCGTATGCAAGTATGGATTGAAAAATGGTATCAGCCGAACGATAATTTTTCATACCAGGTGTTGTATAATCAGCATTGCTTAATGTGCCCGGCGTAAAATTGATGAGTTGTTTATTGAATTGATTTGTCCACAAGGCAATACTATCATTATACCATTCATAAGCCGGCATAAAATATTTTGCATCTGTTGGTTTAATACCGAAAGAAGACATGGCTTCATAATTACGACTGAGGTCATTTGTAAAAATTCCTTTAGTAACTAACAAGCTGTCTCTCTTTGTCCAGTCGCAATACAGTAAATGCTTATCAGAATGAGGGCCGAGATAATGACCATTGGATTTTAATGTGCGGATGATATTTTTAAATGCCGGGTTACGGTAAAAATTTCCGGTTAAGAAAAATGATGCGTTAATGTTTTCTTTTTTTAAAATATCTGCTATATAAAAGCCACCATCAGCAAATTCATCGCCGGTAAAAACCAACGCTATTTTTTTCTGGGTGCTGTTTCCCCGTATAATACCGCCGTGGTCGTATATAAAATTATTGTTTGCCTGTAAAGGATTGGTTTTTACTATTGATGCAGCAACCTTTTTTTTATTTCCTTCTGCTTCCTTTGCTGCCAGCAGGTATATTAATGTAGCGGTACCATCCATCGTTGGCTCATTAGTACTGAAATCGCCAGCATCATCATGATATACAGCAAGTCCGCTTTGAAATTCTGCGTATTCATCCGCATCATATAAAGTAATACCGATTAAATTGTTGAAGATGCTTCCTTTTACAGGGCCATCTACCAGCCCGCCGTCTGTTGGGTATTTACCAATTTTCAATAAAGAAGCGTGCGGGTCAACAGGTGTATCGCCCCGGGAAGGCAACCCATATACCATGCTGGTACCCCAGGGGTTGCATCCAAACAACCAGTCAAAGTTTGCCTGCTCAAACGCTTTGTATGTTTCGTCTCCGCTCATTTGCCTGTACCAGTAACATTGTATAGCAAACGCGGTGGTAAAATTATTACTGCACCATATAAAGGGAATACCCCTGTAAAATGCATTTTGTTTTGCCCTGTTCCAAATGATTTCAATGCCGTGTTTGTAAAAATCAATCAGCGCTTGTTTTTCTTTTCCACTCATTTTTTTTGATAGCTCATAATGCCCCGCATTAATGAAAGGATACCATTGGTAATGCGCTGCCGTATCATTAATAAACCATTGTGTGATGGGTTCTTTTTGTGCAAGCTTAAAAGCATAATTCAGTTTGCTATTGTCTTTAAGCATTGCTCCTGCCAGCTCCATATCATCCATCCAGTTTTCTTCACCATATATATAGGGCGCTTTAACAGAAGCCGTTTGTGTATAGCCCGGTTTTTTTAAACCATAGGCAAAAGCAGATATCGCTTTTTGTGATAGTAATGAAGAGAAAGCCGCATCTTTTTGCCGGTATATATCAGCGCCCAAAGAAAATGCGCTGCTGAATTTTCCGGCAGTAGAAGCAGTGCCTTTGGTGGTATTCATAAATTTTCCTCTTATCTGCGGTTCGCCGCTTACAAAATATACAGGGCGTTCATAACCGCGTCCATACAATTGTTCCTTTTGAGGTAACCTGAAACCCATATGATCCCTGTCGTCGCCCACCTGGTTAAACATCCAGTCATCTTTTGGATGCATCTTTAATAACCAGTCTAAACCCCAGCGGGCTTCATCTAACACATCGGGAATGCTGTTTGCGCCTTCAAGCCCGGTTGCTTCATATCCGTCTTTAAATATTCCCGGAAAATCGCGGTAAGCGGCAAGCAATTGATACGTGGCGTTAGCAGAAGTGGTAACATATTGCAGGTAATCTGTAGCATCGTGCCAGCCGCCGGCAACATCAATAAAGCTGCTGTCGGGCATAGGTCCATACAGCGTGTAGCCATCACTGGTATGACAGCTATCTTTTAGCGTTGGATTGAACCTGCTGCGTTGCTGGCGCATATAGCGCAAACAAAAATCGGCAGCGCCTTTATATACTTCTTCCCCAATTTCAAATACAGGAGATTTTGCACTGCCTGCTTTCAAATAATATTTACCTGGTTTTGCAAAAGCTGAAAAATTTAAACGAACGGTTTCTGTAAATGGCCCGTATGCACCGGCTGATTTTAGAGTAGTTGCACTAAATGCAATCCTGCCTGAACTTTCTTCAACCAGTTGCCATTTTTTATTGTTTACTTTTTCGCCTTTGGTACACCATACAGCAACTTTCCCGCCATTGGGTTTATAGCCGAGTTGGTTGATGCGTATCCAGCTATCCTGGGCAAAGGATTTATTAAAGAGCAGGGAAAATATAATAAGTAAGTAAGGTAGTCTGTTCATTTAAAGTTATTTATACTTCATCATAAACTCATCAAGCTTCGGTGTATACTTCCGCTCTCTTTGCAACTCGTAATCATATATAATATTCCCAATCTCTTTAAAAAAGGGATATCCGGTTTCTTCATACTCATATTTATCATCATTTAATATGCCATCGCTGTTTACATAAATATTCCCGGTGAGCATAAACTCTATATTGTTTTTAAAATCTACGATGTATGCTATATCTGTTAAAAAACCATAGCTCCAGCCTGTTTTATTAAATACCCGTATGTGTTCAGGTATTTTTTGCTTACCTGCTCTAAACCAAAAGAACTTGGTATAGCTGTCAAAAAATTCTGTGGTATCATATTTTGGATATGTGCTTTCAAAAGGCAGCTCCGACATATACTGAAATAAAAAAGCGTAATCATCTCCCGTTAGTAAAAACCGTTTTTTAGCCGGAGTATATTGATGAAATAATACGGATTGCATAATCTGCTGCAAATCTTCGAGTGGCGCATTATTGTGCGCGGTAAAGTCCATAGGTGCATTAATAAAGTTTTCATCCCTGTCGTAATGCGCATTACCAATTAGTATTTTTTTACTAAAGTCAAAGTTCACATCACTGTATGCTTCCGGCTGGCGGTATAATAAATTGCCCTTGTCATCCAAAAATCTTACAGGATTGGTATGCCTGTTTTCTTCCGGCGTAGCTTTTACAAAACGGCGGGTTAAACGAAAGTTTTTATAGCCCATTTGCCACAGGCGTTCATTAATATTCTTTTGGCCAACAAATTCATACAGCCTGTTATACGCATCATTATCGCTCACCAAAAATATTTTACGGATATACTGCGAAACAGAAGGCATACCATTTTCAGCGCTGCTATCGGCGGTTACTGTGGTCTGCCCGGTATAAGCGCTGTCTGTAAGCATTGTGGTGAATTTATTTACGCCCGGCTTATTCATTTTATTAAACTTTTCAAGTGCAAGAAAAGCTACGGGCATTTTTACTGTTGATGCGGGATTGAAATATTGATTCCTGTCAACATGCAGGTAATAATGTTTAAAAGAGGGCTTATTATTTTTATCCCTGTTTATTTGTGTGTATATAAGCTGGTAGTGAAATGTATCAGGATTATTTAAAATGTTTGTAAGAAGTGGAGATGCTTTGTCGTAAAGTAGTTTCTCCAGCCAGGCATCATTTTTAGTTTGAGCATTCATTATGGTAGAATATAATAGAAGCGTTATTATTAATATATTTCTGGTCATGCTGAAAAGATACGAAAGCATTTTATATGCAGAAAAGGAAGTTGAAAGAAGGATATACCTAAAGCAGAGATCGCTTCTTTTACTTTTAAGCGAAAGTGTATTGGCGTATTTGTTCATTCAGCTATCTTGCAGCCCAAATTTTCTTTCATGAAATTAGTTTCTTATCTCCTCGATGGACAGGATCAGCTCGCATTGCTCGTAGACGGTTTTCTGTATAATATGGATGAGGTTCATCCTAACTTACCCGGTAGTATAGGCATGTTTTTAAATTATTGGGAAGATGCTTTACCGCTGGTGCAGAATGCTGTTGAAGCCATAAAAGCAAAAAGATTTTTACAGCATAAAGGATTTCCGTATGAAAAAGCGCAACTGCTTTCACCTGTTGCATTTCCTACATCATTGAGAGATGCTTATGCATTTCGCCAGCATGTTGAAATGGCAGCAAAAAATCGCGGAGCATCAATAATGCCGGAATTTGATCAATTTCCTGTTTTCTATTTTTCCAATCACCATAGTGTGCAGGGCGCAGGCGATGTGCGTTGCATGCCCGATCATTTGCAGCAACTGGATTTTGAACTGGAAGTAGCAATCGTTATTAATAAACATGGCAGAAATATAAAAGCAGAAGACGCAGACGAATATATAGCCGGCTTAATGATCATGAACGATTTCAGCGCCCGCAAACTGCAACTGGAGGAAATGAAATTACAGCTCGGCCCTGCTAAAGGAAAAGATTTTGCTACGGCCCTTGGCCCGGTGTTGGTAACGCTTGATGAACTGCAACAGTTTGAAGTGCCGGCAAAGGAAAATCATACCGGAAGGCAATGGAATCTTAATATGAAATGCCGCGTGAATAATGTGGAAGTGAGTGCCGGCAACCTCAGCGATATGGAATGGACTTTTGCTGAAATTATTGAACGCGCTTCCTATGGAGTAGATCTTTTTCCCGGAGATATAATTGGCAGCGGAACTGTTGGCACAGGTTGTTTTTTAGAATTGAATAGTACCGGTAAACGCAATAATCCTTCTTATACAGAACAATGGCTGCAGCCCGGAGATGTGGTGGCGCTTGAAGTGGATGGATTAGGTATTTTACAAAATACTATTGTGCCGGAAGATGAAGAAGAGCACTGGAGTATACTGGCGAGAAAAAAGTAAAACTTTGCAAAGAGCAAATGGATATAATATGGTAAGCGGTAATTATTTTCCATATAAAAATCACAACTTGCATTTCAATTAATAACATCACTATGTTTAAAAAATGCTGCCTTATAGCTATTATTGGCTTTACTATATTGCTTGGTTCCTGTGTTGATACGGAAGAAAAAATTGTAATCAACAGCAACAACAGCGGTGATTATACCGTAACCATTGACATGGGCAAAATGCTGAAGTTGGCTGCCCAAATGGGCGGCGCTAACCAGGATGATACAAAACAAAAAGAGAAAAGTGATTCAACCGTTTATTTTAAGCCTTATATAGATACCTCAACCGCATTAACAGCGAAAGAAAAAGAATTGTTTCGTGATGGCAGCATGCATATTAAAGTAGATGAAGCGGCAAATGAAATGTCTGTTGTTATTCACTTTCCATTTAAGCAGGTATCGGTTCTTCCGGAACTAAAAGCAAACTATATGAAGGTGCTGAATAAATTGAATATCTCTGACAAAATGAAAAACAAAGACAATCCTGAAACAGACCCGGTAGAACAGGAATTGTCAAAAAATAAAGACGCGCTCAACCCAACACAGGAAGCATACAGTTTTAGCGCCGCCCCGGGAAAAATTACAAACTCATTAATAAACAAAGCGCTCATTACAGATAAACTGGCAAAGGATTCTTCTATGCAAATGATGCAGCAAATGACGATGATGATGGGCGATATGAATTACAAAACAGTAATTGTACTGCCAAAGCCAGCTAAAAAATATAACGGTAATGAAGTGCAGGCATCTGCCGATAAGAAAACCCTCACTTTCATAACCACGCTTACGGATATACTGAACAGGCCCGAAGCGGCTGAATACAATGTGGAATATTAAGTTTCCGGAAAAGATTTGTGAGACACAGATCACAGCAGGGTAATATGCTGTTAAACCTATGGGGTTTGCCGGGTTGAACTGCTGCGCTGCAAACCCAATAGGTTTTTGCAACCGGCACAAGGATAGTGAAAAATGCTAACAAATTTGAACCATGCACCCACATTTAGTTTGTTTACCTTTGCTGCTTAATTTTGATACGCTTATTGTATGCAATGGTATTGTGAATCATTAACGGAATATAAAAGGCTAAAAACCAGGGAAGTAAAAGTGGGAGATTTGGTTATAGGCAACTTTAATCCCATACGGGTGCAAACCATGACAACTACCGATACGATGGACACCATCGCCACCGTGGAGCAAAGCATCCGCTGTATTGAAGCCGGTGCAGAGCTGGTTCGTATTACAGCCCCCAGCAAAAAAGAAGCAGAAAACCTGCTGAACATAAAAAATGAATTGCATAAAAGAGGCTATAAAACACCACTGATTGCCGATATTCATTTCACACCCAATGCTGCTGAAATTGCCGCGAGAATTATAGAGAAAGTACGCGTTAACCCCGGCAATTATATTGATAAAAAGAAGTTTGAATTTATTGAATATACCGATGCGGAATATAATGCAGAGATTGACCGCATTCGCGAACGTTTTACCCCGCTTGTTAAAATTTGCAAAGAATATGGCACAGCCATGCGCATCGGCACCAATCATGGCTCGCTGAGCGACAGGATTATGAGCCGCTATGGTGATACGCCAATGGGTATGGTGGAAAGCGCTATGGAGTTTTTGCGTATTGCCAGGGATGAGAACTATCATAATATCATCCTGAGCATGAAATCGAGCAATCCGCAGGTGATGGTGCAGGCCTACCGGTTGCTGGTGAGGCAGATGACAGATGAATTTCATGAGAACTATCCATTGCATCTCGGCGTAACAGAAGCAGGTGATGGTGAAGACGGCAGAATAAAATCCGCTATTGGCATTGGCACACTGCTCGAAGACGGCATCGGCGATACCATACGGGTATCTTTAACCGAAGATCCGGAATTTGAAATACCGGTGTGTAAGGATATTGTGAGGAGGTATGGGGTAGCGGCTATGAGCTATCAGCCGTCAGCTATCAGCAATGAGTCGTCAGACGATAACCCACAGCTCACAGCCCACAGCCCACAGCCCATTGCCCATTGCCCATTGTCCATTCCCTATTCACCTTTCGAATATAAACGCCGCGATACTTTTTTGGTTGATAATATAGGCGGCCACCATGTGCCTGTGGTGATTGCTGATTTAAGCAAAGCCGGTGAAATAACGCCTGCTGTTCTTCAACGTGTGGGTTATACTTATGATGAGGGTTTGGATAAATGGAATATTGGTGATATGGCAGCCGATTATATTTATACTGAAAAGGCTGAATTGCCTTTTGCTTTGCCCGGCACCCTGAAAGTAATTGTGCCTGCATCGCAATGGGCATCATACAACGATAAGGATAAATATTATCCCATATTTTCTTTGGAAGATTTTATCGCCGCTTCAGCGGACGCAAAAAGCAAGACAATAAATTTTGTAATGCTTGATTGTACTGCTGATAATACTATTAATGATACTGCTTTGAATACGTTAAACTACGATCATACAGTTGTATTATGTTTGAGCAGCACCAACAAAAACGCGATGCAATTTGTTCGCAGCATGTTTACTTTGCTTGAAGAAAAACATATTGACAACCCGGCTATACTCATTACAGACAGCAGTTGGCAAACGCCTGATGAACATCTTATACATTTTGCTACGGAAACAGGCGCATTGTTTTTAGATGGATTTGGAGATGGTATTTGCCTGGGTATGAAGCAGGATAGTTATGATCTGCTTTTGAGTAATTACTCACAGTTAAATGCCAGCGGCAGAAATTACATCAACAACAAAAGTGCAGAGCAGTTTATTAATAATACTACGTTCTCTATTTTGCAGGCAACACGTACACGCATTTCCAAAACAGAATATATCTCCTGCCCTTCCTGCGGAAGAACATTGTTTGACCTGCAGGAAACCACAGCTAAAATACGTGCGGTAACCAACCACCTTAAAGGTGTAAAAATCGCGATTATGGGTTGTATAGTAAACGGCCCAGGCGAAATGGCCGACGCGGATTTTGGTTATGTGGGCAGCGGACCGGGAAAAATTACTTTATACAAAGGCAAAGAAGTAGTGAAGCGGGCAGTGAACAGTGATATAGCAGTTGAAGAGCTGATCAATTTGCTGAAAGAAAATGATGCATGGGTGGAACCTTAGCGATAGTACTGCTATTCTTACAGCAAGTTGCTCTAATCCCCATCCATAAAAAATTTCATTTTTAAAACCGCTATATCTCTATTTTCGCAAGCATAAATTATTATAGCTCATATCATGAATATTTTACTATTAGGTTCAGGTGGAAGAGAGCATGCACTGGCGTGGAAAATGAGCCAGAGCAATCTTCTTACAAAATTATTTATAGCGCCCGGCAATACAGGAACGGCGCTTTGTGGCACCAATGTAAATATTGCTGCTACGGATTTTGAATCCATTAAAAAGTTCTGCGTAGATAATGCTGTTGAAATGATAGTAGTTGGGCCGGAAGAACCATTGGTAAAGGGTATTTATGATTTTTTTAAAGAAGATGCAGCAATTAGCCATATTCCTGTAATAGGCCCTTCAAAAAAAGGCGCTTTGCTGGAAGGCAGTAAGGCTTTTGCCAAAGCATTCATGCAAACACATAATATTCCTTCTGCCGCATACAGGGAGTTTGATGAAAGCAATTATGAAGAAGGGGTTGCCTACCTGCAATCACATGCGTTGCCGATAGTATTAAAAGCAGATGGACTTGCGGCAGGCAAAGGTGTAATTATTTGCCAGAATTATATAGAAGCTGTGGCAGAATTTGAGCTGATGATACAGCAGTCAAAATTTGGTGAAGCAAGTAAAAAGGTGGTAGTAGAAAGTTTTCTTTCCGGCATTGAAATGAGCGTTTTTGTTTTAACAGACGGTAATCATTATGTAATACTTCCCGATGCTAAAGACTATAAACGGATAGGGGAAGGCGATAAAGGGCTCAATACCGGCGGAATGGGAGCTATCAGCCCGGTTCCTTTTGCCGATAAGGTTTTTATGCAGAAAATCATTGATAAAATAGTTGAGCCTACCATAGAAGGTATCAGGAAAGATAAGCTGGAATATGCGGGCTTCGTTTTCATCGGTATTATAAAAGTGGATGATGAACCTTTTGTAATTGAATACAACTGCCGCATGGGAGATCCTGAAACTGAGGTGGTTATGCCCAGGTTGAAGAATGACCTGGTGACTTTGTTTGAAGCAACCGCACAACAAAAATTAAATGAAATAAAAATTGAAACTGACCCCAGAAGCGCTGCTACAGTAGTGGCGGTTAGTGGCGGCTACCCGGGTGAATATGAAAAGGGCAAGCCAATTGAAGGACTCGATTTAATACAGGAAGAAGAAACCATTGTATTTCATGCCGGCACCAAACAGCAAGGCGATGGTATTGTAACGGCAGGGGGCAGGGTATTGGCGGTTACATCTTTTGGCAGCACCGTACAAAAAGCTGTTGAAAAGTCGAAGTCAATCCTGGAAATTATAGAGTTTGACGGCATGCATTTCAGAAAAGATATTGGCTACGAGTTTTATTAGTGATGTGAAAGGCGGCAGGGAGAGGGTTTAGGGTAAAAGATGGTAGCAGGAAGATGGCAGAACTGAAACATAGGGGGTGAAACACTGAAGACTAAATCTAAAAGCTACTGCTGAAAGCTGAAAGCCGATAGCCCGTTATAATCATTAAAAAAATTATTTCTCTCAAAGTCAATAAAAATCAAGGTTTTGCCGTTGTATTTCAAATTATTTACAACAACTTTGCAAACATTATTTACGAATAACATTCTCCAATATCAATTATGGGTCTCTTCAATTGGTTTACACAGGAAATTGCTATAGATCTCGGTACAGCTAACACCCTTATTATTCATAATGAGGAGATCGTAGTTAACGAGCCTTCTATTATTGCCCTTGACAGGAACAACCCCAAGAATGTGCTTGCGGTGGGTAAGAAAGCGTTGATGATGCATGAGAAAACGCATGAAAGCATACGTACTATCCGCCCGTTAAAAGATGGTGTGATAGCCGATTTTAACGCTGCGGAATTAATGATACGGGAATTGATCAAAATGATCTACCCCAAAAAACCGCTTTTTCCACCAAGCTGGCGTATGATGATCTGTATACCATCCAGTATTACAGAGGTTGAAAAACGTGCGGTTAGAGACAGCTCAGAGCAGGCTGGCGCTAAAGAGGTATATCTTCTTCATGAGCCGATGGCGGCAGCGCTGGGTATAGGCATTGATGTGGAAGAGCCTGTTGGAAATATGATTGTAGATATTGGCGGTGGCACAACCGGTATTACGGTTATTGCCTTAGCCGGTATTGTTTGCGATCAATCCATCCGTATTGCGGGCGATGAATTTACCGCAGATATTATGGAGGCTTTACGCCGCTATCATAGTTTATTGATTGGTGAGAGAACGGCTGAACAAATAAAAATTCAGATTGGTGCGGCTATGAAAGATCTGGAAGTTCCACCGGATGATTTACCCGTAAACGGCCGCGACCTGGTAACAGGTATTCCAAAACAAATTATGGTTAGCTACCAGGAAGTAGCAGAAGCGCTTGATAAAAGCATTTTCAAAATTGAAGAAGCAATTTTAAAAGCACTGGAAACAACACCACCTGAGCTTGCATCTGATATTTACCGCAGAGGTATATATATTACAGGAGGCGGAGCTTTATTGCGCGGATTAGATAAGCGTTTAAGCCAGAAAATAAAATTGCCTGTACATGTTGCAGACGATCCACTGAAGAGTGTGGTTAGAGGTACGGGTATTGCATTGAAAAATTATCAGCGCTATCCATTTGTAATGCGATAGCTGATCCCGCGCATTTCAAAATATTTGCCCGAAATTTATAAATTTTATTTGTGTATTCGTGGCATGTCTTACAAATAGTGTGGAATAATTTTAGTAGTAGAATTTGTAAAAACACTTCATGTGCGTAATGTCTTTCTGTTCATCAGGCGATATTTTAATTTTTTGTTTTTCGTGATAATGCAGGTGTTTGCATTGTACATGCTCTTTCACTATAACCGTTTTCACGAAGCGGCATTCATGAATGTTTCAGGCGAGGTAACAGGAAAAATAAGCAGGCAATATAATAATGTTGAGTATTATTTCAATCTCAAAAAAACCAATGAGCAATTGGTTGCCGAAAACCAGCGGCTCAGAAATTTACTTAAGCAGGATTTTCTCGTTCACGACACTTCTCACACACTGGTAGTAGATTCCATTAAAGTAGATTCGCTGGAAATACACAGGAGATATTTTTACTATCCTGCCAAAGTGATTAATAATTCTGTAACAGCTCAAAATAATTACATTACCATTAGCCGCGGCACTGCCCAGGGATTGGGTAAGGATATGGCGGTTGTAAGCCCAACCGGTATTGTTGGAACAATTGTGAATGTGAGCAAAAATATGGCTACGGTGATGAGCCTGCTGCACAGGAACAGCCGGATAAGTGCAAGCCTGCTCAAAACCGGTGAAACCGGAAGTATAGAGTGGGATGGAAAAAATGCACAGGAGCTGACCTTTAAGAATATTCCTAAAAGCGTGCAGGTAAAAATTGGCGACAGTGTGGTAGCAAGCCGGTATTCAACATTTCCTGCCGGGGAGATGGTTGGCGTGGTAACGAAAGTAGGAGAACAGAAAGAATCAAACTTTTACTTATTAACGGTTAAACCTTCAACCAATTTTTATAATGTACAATTTGTGTATGCTGTAAAAAATTTGCAGAAGGAAGAACAGGACGCTATTGAAAAAGCCACCCAAAAGCAGGAATAAGCGATGAGTGAATTGCTCAAAAATATTATACGTTTTTTTATACTGATTTTTGTGCAGGTATTTATTCTGAATAAAATACCGCCATTACACCAGTTTGTAGTTCCGTATCTGTACTTTATTTATATACTTTGGCTCCCATATAAAATTCCGAGACTTTCATTAACACTGCTTGGATTTGTATACGGGCTTTGCCTCGACTTTTTTACAAAAACGCCGGGGCTTCATGCCTCCGCATGCGTTACTATCGCATATCTGCGACCCTTTCTTATTAACATACTCATTTCAAAAGATGATCCGGGCTTCAACTATACATCACCCGCTCCTTCCAGTATGGGATGGCCGCAATACCTGGTGTATATACTGGTGCTTTCCTTAATTCACAATGGATGGGTGGTTTTTTTAGAGTGGTTAAGTTTTGGAAATATTTGGTACTTCTTAGGCAAGGTAATTGCCACCACAGGCGTTAGTTTCTTATTAATTTTAATAACAGAAGTTCTTTTTTACAGGAAACAGAAGTTCAGGACAAATAATTAGGGTATGCCTGTATTTAACCAGTCGCGTCAAAACGTTATTCGCCTCATTTTCGCCGCCACTTTTTTAATTATAGTGGTGCGCCTTGCTGTATTGCAGGTTTTTTCCAGCAAATACGGAGAGCAGGCATTCAGCAATGCCGTTTACAAAAAAACGGTTTATCCCGGCAGGGGTATCATCTTTGATCGCAACAACAAAGCAATCCTGAACAATACTATTATTTATGATCTAACAGTAACACCTTACGAAATAAAACAGGTAGACACCAGCTACCTGTGTTCTTTACTCAGTATTGATACCGCAGAGTTTAAGGCAAGGGTTGTTACAGCTATATTGAAAAACGGGCGTTACCGGCCTTCTGTTTTTGAAGGATTACTATCTATTGATTTGCAGGCCAAGCTGGAAGAAAATATCTGGCGTTTTCCGGGTTTTACGCTGGTTGAGCGGCCAATACGCACTTATCCGTTTAAAGCCGGGGCGCACCTGTTAGGAGATATTGGCGAAGTTGATACAACGATCATCAGGCGCAGTAATAATTTTTACCAGATGGGAGACTATGTGGGAAGATCAGGGATAGAGCAATATTACGAAAGCGTACTCATGGGCCAGCGGGGTGTGCAACATCTTATAAAAGATAATAAAAACAGGATACAAGGTTCATGGGAAGGAGGTAAATATGATACTTCTGCAAAAGCCGGGCGTAATCTTCGTACATATATTGATATAGAGCTGCAGCAATTAGCCGAAAAATTAATGGCAAATAAAGTGGGAAGCATTGTAGCCATAGATCCTAAAACAGGCGGTATACTTACGATGGTTTCGGGGCCGATTATTGATCCTAATGATCTTACAGGCAGCACCCGCCAAAAGAATTATGCAAAAATGGCGCTTGATGTTTCAGCCCCGTTAATGAACCGGGCAACCCGCGGTTTGTATGAGCCGGGCTCTACGTTTAAACCTGTGGGCGGTTTGGTGGCGCTTGATTTAGGCGTGGTTAATGCGGGTTATGGCGTAGCCTGTAGCGGTGCATACTATGGTTGCGGAAAAGTAATCAAATGCGAGCACCATAATCCCGGTCATGCTGCTAACCTCCGGTTGGCATTAGCAAACTCCTGCAACTCCTATTTTTCGCAGATATACAGGATGACGGTTGATAACCCTAAAGACCATAATACAAAAGCCGGATACACCAGGTGGAAAGATTATATGAATGCTTTTGGATGGGGCGAAAAATTGGGGGTTGATCTTCCCAATGAGTTGCCCGGCAGCATACCAGATACCACACTTTACAATAAAGTATACCGCAACCAGTGGAACTCATGTACTAACGTAACATTGGGTATTGGCCAGGATAAAATGCAGGTAACTCCTGTGCAGCTTGCAAATGCCATGTGTGTAATTGCTAATAAAGGGTATTATTATACACCCCATTTTGTGGAGAAAATTGATAATGAAACGCCGGCAGACAGTATATTGAAACCTTTCAGGATAAAACACGAACCCCTTACCCATATACCTGACGAAGCGTACGAAGCTATCCACGCCGGTATGCAGGATGTGGTTGAAAGCGGAACAGCCCGTGTTGCAAAAATTCCGGGTATAAGTATTTGTGCAAAAACAGGAACCGCAGAAAAATATACGGTGCTGGATGGGCATAGAATTAAACTTCCCAACAATTCTATGTTTGTTTGTTTTGCGCCAAGAGAAAATCCTAAAATTGCTATAGCCGTAGCTGTAGAAAATGCGGGCTTCGGCGCTACCTGGGCTGCGCCCATAGCATCTTTTCTCATTGAAAAATATCTTACAGATTCCATCAGGCCGGAAAAGCTGAAAGACGTTGAGAGGATTGCTGCTGCCAACCTGATGCCTGCTTACCTGAAGCGGAAACAATTCATCGCGGATTCAACAAGGGCATATTATTATTTTAATTTAAGAAAAGACAGCAGCTATATTAAAAAATACCTGAATCAGCGCAGCGCCAAAGTTGAAAATCCAAGGCAGGATAATAATACAGTTAGTTCAAATAAAAAAGCTGTTGTTGAAAAGAAACAAAAACAAACCGCAATAATTAAACAACAAATCTCTGCTCCCGTTGCATATAAAAAACATAACAATAGCCCCAACAGAAATATATTGTTTTATAAAGAGGAGTTTCTTTTTGTTGATGATAAACATTTTAAAAAGCAGATAATGGCATGAGTTTAAATAAACCTGAAATATCAAGAGGCATAGACGGGCTGTTGCTATGGTTATATATACTATTGTGCTGTATAGGCATCGTGAGTATTTTCGCTGCAACATACAGGGAAGGCGATGATATTGTACGTACTTTTTTTTCTTTCAAAACAGATTACAGCAAACAGGCAATTTTCTTTTTAATATCTGTTGTGGCTGGTACGGCAGTGCTTTTAACAGATAGTAAATTTTTTACCGCAACCGCAAACCTTTGGTATGCATTTGGTATTTTATTACTCTTACTTGTATTTCCTTTTCATTCTAATGTAAAGGGTACTAAATCAATTATCAAATTCGGCAATGCGCTACAGTTGCAACCCATACAGCTTTGTATAGTATTTGCTAATCTTGCCCTTGCCAAATATTTATCCCGTGTAGAAACAGATTTTACAAAAACGAGATCACAACTTATTGCGGCTGCTATAGTAATTGCACCGGCAATACTGGCCATTGCACAAAGTGAAACCGGTTTAGCGTTGGTATATTTTTCCTTTTTTCTTGTAATGTTCAGGGAGGGATTACCCGCAATTATTCTTATTATAGGTTTCTCTTTTGCCATACTGGTTGTAGCAACGTTATTGGTAGATCCTAATATATTAGCGCTGATACTTACCGTAATAGCAGGATGTGCAATATACCTGATGCGAAGACAGATCAAAAGATATAAGTCTGTTTTATTCAGTATTCTTGGTATCTGGATTGTATGCGTCGGCATTCAGCGCTTTGCAGTACCTTTTATCTTCGATCATGTGCTGGAGCCATACCAGGTAAAACGCATTTACGATACACTGGGTAAAGATTATATACCCAAAGATGCTGCCGCAGCAGCAGATATTGCTAAAAACTCCGAGACCAAAAAAGATGACGGTGACTATAATGTAAAGCAAAGCAAAATAGCTATTGGCAGTGGCGGTTTAACAGGCAAAGGATTATTAAAAGGAACACAAACCCGCTATTCATTTGTGCCGGAACAAAGAACAGATTTTATTTTCTGTACCATTGGCGAAGGTTTTGGTTTTGTGGGCAGCATGATTTTCCTCTCTATCTATATCGCGTTATTGTTCCGCATAGTAACCATAGCAGAAAGGCAGCGAAGCACTTTCAGCAGGTGCTATGCTTATGGAGTAGCCTCGGTATTATTTTTTCATATTTCCATCAATTTGTGCATGACGATGGGGCTTGCACCGGTTATTGGTATTCCGCTTCCCTTTGTAAGTTATGGTGGTCTTTCTCTCGTAACATTCAGTATGATGATCTTTATATTGCTGCGTTTAGACAAAGACCGGCAGATGGTGTTGCGATAATAAAAGGGTTTTCATTCGTACGGCAATATATTTTTACCAGGTTGGTAACAAACCGTTTAATATCACCCGATGCATCAAAAGGGGTAATCCTAATCAGGAATTGCGGATGTAACAAAACCAGTTAAAAGCTTGTTTCGCACTATTTCGGTTTGTATTTCGATTCAGCGAGTACCTGTTTTGCATCAAGCTTAAGTAATGCATCTAAAGAAGTATCAGGATGTTTCTCCATATATTTCTTTATGATCTGCCATCCAACAAATAGGGAAATTTGACCAGGAGAGCCTTCTCCTAATTCCTGTGTTTGCGGGCCTTCATCTATATACGACTGTATGCGCAGTATATCTGTGTTGTATAATAAATTATTCTGGATAAGAAAACTCCAGATCAACCCTTCATTTTTATAACTGCCATTTAACTGGCTTGCTGTGTAACCGATTTTTAATGTATCAGGTGTATTGGGAAGAAATTTATCCAGCAGGTAAAGTCTTTTGCCTTTATCAATACAAAAATCGAGTAAGGTTTTATTATTGGGGTTTGTTGGATAAATATCATCCACTATATTTTTCATACAATTTACAGCGATGTTCTGCGGAGAAAATTTTGCAGAAACATATTTGGGAAACAATGATTGTGCAAACTGACTTTGATACAATGATGCTTCACTGCCAAGATGAAGTTGCAACCCAACCGCCAATGCATCCTGCGTAATTACATCACCTGTTTTGCCGGTTGGCGTTTGAAAGATGGCGTCGAGCGGGCCAATAAATGTAATTAGTTTTTCCGGCGCTTTATATTCAGGGAAATAATGTTTTGCAAAACGAATACCTTGTTTCACTTCATTTTCAATTGCGCTGAAATCTGCAAAAACCTTATCAGAAGTATCCTTTACAACACGATAATCACGCAAAAATAATTTAATGGCTGAATCTGCCTTACTACCACCTTCTGCTATAGATACTCCTAAAATATGCTGAATAAAATCTGCAAAAAAGACCGGATATTTTTGTTGTAATACTGGAAATGATGCGGCAATATTATTGGTATCAACCGCAAAAAAATCTTTTTCAAATCGTTGTATTTGCAGGTTTACTTTAATGCCCGACACACCAGGTGTTTGCTTACCATCTTTACAGGAAACAAAAAAAAGAAATGCTGCTAAAAAGGTTATTGTGGTTTTTCGCATAGCGGTGAAACTTATCTCAAAAATGTTGTGTTGCTGCAATATGGATACAGGCAAATTATGATCAGTTTCCGCCACCTTCAAAGTGAAGCGAGAAAAGAATCATACTTGAATTTAATTTATCAATAACGTTTGAGTATTTAAATGTGGGGTCTGCCACATGCACATTCCGCAAGCCGCGACTTATTTTAATTTCCGGCGATACAATTACATACTTATTAAAAAACTGGAAACCGATACCGGCTTCTACTCCAAAATCAGTTTTACTCACCTTTACTAAATTGTCGGAGTTGGTAGTACCTGAGTTAGAAGCAAGATCATAATCAAACTTTACGCCTGCCAAAGTATATACCCTGAAATTTCCGATCCTGTCGCTTTTCAATCTCACCTGCAGTGGCCAGCTCATTACAATTGATTCTACTTTTTGCGTGCGTACAAGATTGTTATCACCCATATCTGCATATTTCAGATCGTACTGAAATTTCTTTTCGCTGAATATCAGGTTCAGCGGATAAAACCTCAAATCCCATCTTTTAGATAATTGAAGATTAGCCATAATACCGAGGTGTATGCGCCCGCTATTCAATCCGTTTACAGCTTGTATACTATCCTGGTTTAAAAAATAATTGGAGTGGGAGATATTATAATGTGAAGTATTGTACCCCAGCACTATACCAAAGTAATATCTCTTACTGTCGTGATCGGCAAGATTATATGTGTTGCGTAATTGTGCGTTTACAATATTTACAAAGCAAGACAATACAATAACCTGCAGCACTATTTTATACCGCAATATATACTGCAAATACCCAGGCTTAATTTTTTGCATGATGTGTTTCGGAATCCAACGTTATTTAATATGCTCACAAAATCTTTTCCCTCGGGAAACTGTTGCACCGATTCGGTAAGGTACTGGTATGCTTTTTTATTTTTTGATACCATTGATGCCACCTGCGGTGCTACCATTTCCATGTACAAATTGTAAAGTTGTGCTATGCCTGCTATTTTAGGTTTTGAAAATTCGAGTATAATTAATTTGCCACCGGGTTTTAATACCCTGTTTATTTCTTTTAAGCCCTGCTCCAGGTGCTCAAAATTGCGAACACCAAAGGCAACGGTTACGGCATCAAACGTATTGTCAGAAAAATTTATTGCCTCACTATCACCACTTTGTAACTCAATTTGCCCTTCAAAACCCAACTTTAACACTTTCTCCCGGCCAATCTCCAGCATCTTATCTGAAATATCTATGCCTGTTATTTTCTCCGGTTTAAGCAATTCATATGCCATGATGGCTATATCGCCTGTTCCGGTGGCTACATCCAGCATAATTTTAGGTTTTTCTTTAGCCAGCATTTTCAATGCTTTTCTCCTCCAGCTTTTATCAATACCTACCGACAAAAACCTGTTCATAAAATCGTACCGGAAAGCAATGCGGTTAAACATATCCGCCACCTGCTGCTTTTTGGTCATTCCGGATTCCTGGTAGGGCACAACCTTATCATGATTAAATGTTGCCATTGGCGGCAAAAGTAAACAATAATGCGTAGCAGGAGGTTAGAATGTTGTTATAAATAGCGTAGTAAAACCTCACAGGTTTTTGAAACCTGTGAGGTTTGTGTTTTTGCCACTCACATATATATTCCCCTTCAATACAAACCGGTAAGGCAGCAATGCATCTTCTCCGGCATAATCAACACCAATTCTTGGCGTAGCTACAATATTGTTATTATTTACTTTAAAGCCATCATCTGCCACAAAAATCATATCATCAAGCAGGTTAGCGCCGGTATGTTTTGTAAAGATGCCCAATGCTTTTGAAACATTTCCCGGTCCGGATGTTAACGTCCTATCCGGTTTCTTTTTGCCCGTACGTTTCAGCATGGTATCTATTCCGTTGATAGGTTCAAGCGCTCTTATTAAAACCGCATGCGGTGTATCTTTTGCATTGGTAACAATATTAAATAAATGATGAATGCCATAACATAAGTATACATATGCCATGCCCGCATCGCCAAACATAATTTCCGTTCTTGCCGTGCGGCGGCTATTCCATGCATGCGATGCCCTGTCTATTGCGCCATTATATGCTTCTGTTTCTACTATTCTGCCCGAAGTTTCAATACCATCAAATTTTGTTACAAGAATTTTACCGATAAGAGATTTTGCAATCTGTACTACATTTGCCTGGTTGTAAAATTCGTAATCCAGTTTCTTTAAAGCCATAACCTGTTCAGTATAAATTTTTTGTTATGTTTGAATAACAGTCGGTCCGTACATCTTAACAAGTTAATTAAACCGTTTTAAATATTTCCGGTTGCTTAAAGAAATCATCATAGCTATTCAATCGTATGTTAAAGCCCATCGGTTTATCCGAAGGCATAAATTATGGAAGTGGATTATTATTCCGGGATTGATATATGCGATACTCTTTTTTGTAAGCATGTATTTCTTCGGAAAAAGCGCCAACTATCTTATTGCTGTGGTAAATATGAAGTTAGGCCTGAAAGCCTGGGTTGATGGCATGAACAGCAGTTTTGTAAGGTTCCTGTTCGCGGTAAGTGGTGTTATACTGTGGATTATTTTAATGATGATGTATTTCTCCTGGTTTAAGTATATCTGGTTGATAGTAGGTTCGCCGGTATTCGGTTATCTCAGCGAAAAAACAGAATCCATTATTGAAGGCAAAGAATATCCTTTCAGTTTTGTACAATTAATGAAAGATATTGCGCGGGGAGTAAAACTTGCATTGCGCAATGCATTATGGCAAACAGTGTATACCATTTCTATTTTGCTTCTTTCGCTAATACCCGTTGTAGGCTGGGTAACACCAATGGTTTCCTTATTTGTTGAATGTTATTACTATGGGTTTTCCATGCTCGATTATAGTTGTGAGCGGCAAAAGCTTTCTCCCTCCCAAAGTATTGAGTTTATAGGTAAGCACAAAGGGTTGGCTATAGGCAACGGGCTGGTTTTTTACCTTATGCATACCGTTGTAATTATAGGCTGGGTGCTGGCGCCGGCTTATGCAGTAATAGCGGCAACACTTAGTTTGTACGACCAGAAAGATAAATAACATGCAGAAAAAAGGAGTTGTATATCTTATACCATCTGTAATAGAAGAGCAGGCGCTTGAAACTATTCCCGCATACATTATTAATGCTGTAAAAGATTGCCAGGTTTTTTTTGTAGAAAACGAGAGAACCGCAAGGCGTTTTTTAAAAAGCATATGGAGAGAAATAGTGATTGATGATTACGAATGGCATACCATACATAAAGCAGAAGATAATGTGAAAGCGATTTTTATCGCCGCATTAAAATCCGGAAAAAATATTGGTATTATCAGCGAAGCCGGTTGCCCCTGCATTGCTGACCCCGGACAGCTATTAGTTGATGAAGCACATAAAAATAATATTACTATTAAACCATTGGTCGGTCCAAGCTCAATTCTACTCGCGTTGATGGCAAGTGGTATGAACGGACAACATTTCCGTTTCAGCGGATATCTTCCTATAGATAATTTGCAAAGAATAAAAGCAATTAAAGCACTTGAAGCGGAATCGCAGAAAACCGGTTGCACACAAATGTTTATAGAAACGCCTTACCGTAATAACCAGTTGCTGGAGGCTTTATTAAAAAACTGTAATGCTGCCACAAGGTTATGCATGGCCGTATCTATTACAGCTCCTTCAGAATTCATTAAAACATTAACGGTAGCTGAATGGAAAAAAGAGAAAATTGACATCAATAAAAAGCCGGCTATTTTTTTGTTAAGCGCCGGGTAGAGCGGGCAATGGTGAATGGTGAGAGGTGAAACGTGAGAAGTCAAACGCGAAACGTGAGAGAACAAACTTGAAGTACCTGATGGCTGAAAGCTGGCTACCCAAAGCTGATAGCTGCGGCTGATAGCTGACTGCCCAAAGCTCACCTCACAATATTCCCGTTCCCGGGATCTTTCATTGCCACAATGCTATCTACCACATATTTGCTGAATCCGCGCCAGGGTAGTGAGCCATTATATTCTGTGTAATGCAGATCAAACATTTTTCCCGAATTAGCCATCAGGGTTTCTGCCACTTTTTCATTTGAAACAGAAAACTCAAAGTCGTAAGATTGAATAGTATTGGGCGCAAGTGACCTTATACCAGATTGGATTAATTTACCCTCATATGTTTTAAATATATATCCTTTTTTTACACAGTAATTCAACTCACCGGATTTAACGCCATAGCCCAGGGGGAAATAATAGCGGATGTAAACAAACCCTGCCAGGAAAAGGATAAGCACTACTAAAAATATCCGGAAGAATTTTCTCATAAGTTCTATTTGAGGATTCAAGTTAATGAATGTTGCGCAATCAGCTAAAAACTATTAGTAGAAGGTTAATACAGTATACTGGTTGCACCAGGGTATTAATATTTATCTTTGCCCATCTTTAAATAAATCATTGTATGAATATAGGCATTGTTTGTTACCCAACGTTTGGAGGAAGTGGCGTGCTGGCAACAGAGTTAGGAAAGGCTTTGGCAGATAAAGAACATACCGTTCACTTTATTACGTACCAGCAACCTGTACGGCTAACGGGGTTCCGCGCCAATATTCTTTATCATGAAGTGAGGGTGCCAACATACCCGTTGTTTGATTACCCGCCATATGAATCTGCACTATCGAGTACGATGGTTGATGTGGTGAAGAATAATAATATTGATTTGTTGCACGTGCATTATGCTATTCCACATGCGTCTTCAGCCTATATGGCAAAGAAAATTCTTGAAAAGGAAAACAAATATGTTCCTACTATAACAACATTACACGGTACAGATATTACACTGGTAGGCAGGGATAAAACTTACGCACCTGTTGTAGCGTTTTCCATCAATCAGAGCGATGCAATAACCGCTGTGTCAGAAAATCTTAAACAGGAAACATACAAAACCTTTAATATAGAGAAAGACATTGAAGTGATTCACAACTTTGTGGATGTTCGCCGTTTTGCCCGTAAACCTATTGATGCTTTCCGGAAAGTTATAGCGCCAAATAACGAAAGAATAGTTTTACATGCTTCAAATTTCAGAAAGATAAAGCGCATAGAAGATGTAGTAAAAATTTTCAAAAAGCTGAATGAGGTTCTTCCTTCAAAACTTTTATTGGTAGGTGATGGACCGGAAAGACCGGTAATAGAAGATTTAGCAAGACAGCTTAATTTATTTGAAGAAGTACGGTTTGTAGGTAAGCAACAGGATATGGAAGAAATATTTGCCATAGCTGATTTGTTTTTACTGCCATCGGAGTACGAAAGTTTTGGATTATCTGCGCTTGAAGCTATGGCTGCCGGTGCGCCGGTAGTTGCCACCAATGTGGGAGGGTTGCCCGAAATAATAATCCCCGGTGTAAATGGGTATATGGGTAATATTGGTGATGTAGACCAGATGGCAAAATATGCAATCGATATTTTAAAAGACGAAAGCACTTTTCAACAATTTAGAGAAAACGCAAAAAAGCAAGCTGAAAAGTTTGACATAACAAGAGTAGTTCCTCAATATGAAAAGCTTTACGAAAACCTGTATAATAATTTTTGCAGAAACGGGTGTAAGGTTAATGGTAAATAGATGAATAGATGAATAGGCAATGAATCATTCACTGCTTACTATTCACTATAACCTACTACTGCTATTTATTCACTATTGCCTGTTCACTATGCCACCAATCATAATAGATACACACTGTCATTTATATACAGAAGATTTTGATGCTGATATAGCAGTGGTAATACGCCGTGCGCAGGATGTAGGCGTAAAACAATTTTATTTGCCCAATATCGATAGTGCGTCTATTGACAGGATGTTGAAACTGGAAACTGATTATCCCGGCGTTTGTATACCTATGATGGGGCTGCATCCCGGTTCAGTAAAAGAAGATTATAAAAAAGAATTAACCATAGTAGAAAGCTGGTTACAAAAAAGACAGTTTGCTGCTATTGGAGAAATTGGTTTGGATTTTTACTGGGATAAAACTTTTGCCAATCAACAATACGAAGCCTTTCAGCAGCAGATTGAATGGGCAAAGCAATATAATCTTTCTATAGTTATTCATACACGAGAAGCTATGAAACAATGCATTGATGTAGTGAAGCAACATAAAGATGAAAAGCTGACAGGCATCTTTCATTGTTTTGGCGGATCGGTTGACGAAGCAAAACAAATTATTGAACTTGGCTTTTATCTTGGTATTGGCGGCGTACTTACGTATAAAAAATCGGGGTTAAAAGAAACGCTGAAAGAAATAGGCGTTGAACATTTGGTATTGGAAACAGACTCACCTTACCTCACGCCGGTTCCTTTTAGGGGAAAGAGAAATGAAAGTGCATATTTAAAGTATATAATAGAAGCCCTGGCAGAAGTGAAGAACATGACAGTTGAAGAGGTTGCGGCAATAACAACAGCAAATGCTAATTTAGTATTTCAAAAGCAGCAGCATGTCGCGTAACACTTCTCCGGCAAAGCTTTTAATTATATATACGGGCGGTACCATTGGTATGGCTTTCGACAACAGCGGCTCGCTGGTGCCAATGGGTTTCCGGGAAATCAAGTATCATATACCTGAAATTGCCAGGCTGGGTTATGAATTTGATATGCATGCGTTCACTCCACCGATTGATTCTTCCAATATGTCGCCGGAAATATGGATAGCGCTGGCTGGTATTATTGAGCGCAATTATAATGATTACGCCGGATTTGTTATGCTTCATGGTTCAGATACGATGGCATTCACCGCATCAGCACTGAGTTTTATGCTGCAGAACCTTGATAAACCGGTAATATTAACCGGCTCACAGTTACCTATAGGCGAAATTCGTACAGACGCGAAAGAAAATATTATTACCACTATGGAAATTGCCGGCGCAAGAGAAAATGGCAAATCAATAGTGCCGGAAGTATGTATTTACTTTGATTATTTTCTTTTCAGAGGCAACCGCAGTAAAAAATACAATACCGAAAAGTTTGAGGCATTTCATTCGCCCAATTATCCTTCGCTGGCAGAAGCGGGCATAGATATATTGTATAAAGAAATGTATATAACCGATCATCCGCAACAACCATTTTACACTAATACAAAGTTAGACGCAAATATAGCTGTGCTTAAAATGTTTCCCGGTATCACGCAATATGCGGTGGAATCCATTCTGAATACGCCGGGTTTGAAAGCGGTAGTTATGGAAACCTTCGGCAATGGCAATACCATTACAGCACCCTGGTTTATTCAGTTGCTGGAAAAGAAAATCAAAGAAAACATCATTATAGTTGACCGTACCCAATGCGATGGCGGCTCGGTAGAGCTTGGCAGGTACGAAACCAGCGCTTATTTAAAAGAGATAGGCGTAACCAGCGGCGGTGACATGACCTTTGAAGCTACCATTACCAAGCTCATGTGGCTGCTGGGTCAATCATTGCCCGTAGCCGAAGTAAAAAGATTGCTGGAAATTTCGTTGAAAGGGGAGTTGACGGAAAAATAAATACTTCTTTCTTTTTTCATCATAAATATTACTTTTGCAGTCTTTTTACGGAGACGTGTTCCCCGCAATAGCGGGATTGAAGGAGTCCCGATTGGATCGGGAGAAAGTGTGTGTACGGGAATCGTTTTTTATATAGTTCTTTTTACGGAGACGTGTCCGAGTGGTTGAAGGAGTCCCGATTCGAGCGGGAGAAAGTGTGTATACGGAATCGTCTTTTATATAGTTCTTTTTTACGGAGACGTGTCCGAGTGGTTGAAGGAGTCCCGATTGGATCGGGAGAAAGTGTGTATACAGAATCGTCTTTTATATAGTTCTT
>JADLCD010000085.1 GCA_020847395.1 Chitinophagaceae bacterium | reverse complement strand
CTGGGCAGTATTACTATGCAGCCTTCTATTAAAACTTTGCAGGAAATTGTGATAGCGCCTCCTCCCATAGTAGTAAAAGAAGATACGGTTGAATTTAAAGCAGACTCTTTTAAGGTGCGGCCAAATTCATCTGTTGAAGAATTATTGAAGAAGTTGCCGGGTTTGCAGGTTGATAAAGATGGTAATATAACGGCGCAGGGAAAAACGGTAACCAAAATAAAAGTGAATGGTAAAGATTTTTTTGGTGGAGATCCTAAAACCGCTTCCCGCGAGCTTCCTGCCGAAATTGTAGATAAAGTGCAGGTGGTAGATGATTATGGCGATATGGCAGCTATATCCGGAATAAAGGACGGCGACCCGGATATTGTGATCAATCTTCAATTAAAGAAAGATAAAAACCAGGGCGCTTTTGGAAAAGCATCTGCAGGATATGGAACTGATGATCGCAAACAGTTTACATTAAGTGCAAACCTGTTTCGTGAGAACACACAGTTATCATTGCTGGGGAATATCAACAACATCAACCAGAATTTATTTGATTTTTCAAATGATGGCAGCAACCGGCGTGGCGGAGGCGGTGGCCCCGGCCGCACTATCAGTTCGGGTAGTTCTACTTCAGATACTAACGCTGACCAGAATGGCATAACTGATAATAAATCTGTCGGACTAAATTTCAGAACTGATTTTCCTAAAAGCAAAGGATCATTTTACGGCAATTATAGTTTTTCAAACAGGAACACATACATTACCCGCAGTACCTCGCAGCAAAACCTGTTTGACAACGGTAATACATTTATAAACAACAGGAATAATTTGGCGGATAATATTGGCAGAAACCACAGGCTTAATCTTAATCTTGAATATAAGATTGATTCCTTTAACTATATCAAAATTCGTCCAAACTTCAATTACGGTTATTCTGATAATCGCAGTAATGGTGTGTTTGATTACCTGAGCGGTGGAGATACAACACAGGCAGGATATTCAGGAGATACAGTTGCTAGTAAATCCCCCAATTTTAATGCAGAGATTAGTTATAACCGCAGGTTTCGTAAAAGAGGCAGAAATTTATCTGTTAATGTAAACCTCGGCACTTCATCTTCCCTTCGTGATGATGATAAAATAAACTTTACCCGTGAATATTTAAAAGCTGGAGGATATGCTGAAACTTTTCTTGACCAGTTAATTACGCAGGATAACCGAAACCGTAACTATGGTATGAATATTACCTATACGGAACCGCTTTCCATAAAACGGTTTCTTGATATCAGCTACGGCTATAATTACTCTTTTGCAAGAAACGACAGAAGAACGTATAACAAGGATGATATAAACGGAGCACTCGATTTTTTGGATAGCCTGAGCAATGCGTATGAAAATACATTCATTAACCAGCGTGTTGGTATAAGCCTGCGCACGGTTAATAAAAAATACAATTACTCATTTGGTGTAAATCTTCAACCTGCTAACCTTAACGGGTATTCTATAACAAAGGATAGCGCTTATACACCGCAAAAACGTTTAAATTTTGCTCCCCAGGCCAGGTTATCATATAATTTCTCGCGCACCAAGCGTTTGAATATGAACTATAGCGCCAACTTTAACCAGCCGGGCTTTAATCAATTACAGCCGGTTCGTGATGTTTCTAATCCGCAATATCAAACGCAGGGTAATCCTTATCTTCGTCCTGAATTCAGCCATAACCTGAGGGTTATGTTCAATAATTTCAACTTTATTTCAGGGCGTGTGTTATTTGTAGGTATGAATACCAATATAATACAAAACAGGATAGTGAATAACAATATACAGTTAGACAGTAGCGGTGCGCAGTTAAGTATGCCGGAAAATATAAACGGGTATTATAACTTTTCAGGGTTTTATAATTACTCTGTTCCATTTCAAAACCGTACTTATGTAATTTCATTAAATGGTAATGCAAATTACATGCATGATGTTGGGCTGGTTGATAGTAAAAAGAATGTGGGGAATAATTGGGTAACCACACAAATGCTTCGTTTTGAATTTAATTTTAAAGAGTGGATTCAGCTTACTGCCGGAGGTTCTTATAGTTTAAATTCTACCAAATATACGCTTACGCAAAACGGAACCAGGCTTAATTCGGGCGCCTGGGGCGCAAACAGCACAATGCGTCTTGATATTCCCGGCGGTGTGATTGTGAGATATGATATCAGTTATATTTTGAATAAAGGACTTGCCTCCAATGTAAACTCAAACCCAACATTGTTTAATGCATCAATAGAGAAAACATTATTTAAAAATCAAAGTGGTTTTATACGTCTTTCAGGCTTTGATATCTTCAATCAAAATACCAGCGTAACAAGGCAGGTAACCGGTAATGCTATTATTGATAGCAGGGTAAATCGCTTAACCCGTTATTTTATGCTAACGTTTACGTATAAGCTAATGAAGTTTAAAGGGCAATCTTCCGGTAATACACCGGGCATGGGAGATGGTAATATGAGAAGACGGTTTTAGGAATAGGGAAGGAAAGTGGGATGTAAAAAGTATAAGGTGTTGGGTGTCTTGCCCTGACAACTCTTCTCTTAAACCTTCCTTCCGTCTTGTACGTTACATCTTTTACCTCCCACCTTCTTCCTATCTTTGCACTTCATAAATAATGAAGTGTGGATAATAAACTGATCATCAAAAATATGGTTTGCAACCGCTGCATAATGGTGGTGAGCAATGAGCTGGAAAAACTTGGCTATAAACCCGCATGTGTTACACTTGGTGAAGCAGTATTGAATAAAGATGTTTCTGCAGAAGAAAGAAACAGGATAGCAAAAGTATTAGAGCCTATAGGCTTTGAACTGATTGATGATAAAAAGAGCCGTATTATAGAAAAAATAAAGAATATCATCATTGATCTTGTGCATCATCAGGATAGTGAACTCAAAACCAGCCTGTCTGATTTACTTGCTAAAAAACTACATCACGATTATAATTATCTCTCCAATCTTTTTTCAGAAATAGAAGGCACAACTATTGAAAAATATTTTATTGCACAGAAAATTGAGCGTGTAAAAGAGTTGCTGGTATATGATGAACTTTCCCTCAGCGAAATAGCGTTCCGCCTCAATTACTCCAGTGTTGCCTATTTAAGCAACCAGTTTAAAAAAGTTACGGGGCTTACACCAAGTCATTTTAAACAAATTAAAGAAGAAAAAAGAAAGCCGCTGGATAAGGTTTAGAGAAAGTCTGCAACTGATCTTGATAGCGGTCGGTAAAGACTTCACTGGTGGAACTCAGGTAGGTTTATTTTCATTCCAGTAATAACTATCCGGGTAGAGGCGCTTACCAAAAATAGCAGTACCAACCCTGATCATCGTTGAGCCTTCTTCTATGGCAGCTTCAAGATCATTGCTCATACCCATTGAAAGTTCATTAACAGGTATGCAGGATGCTTTGATCCTGTTCCTGATAACAGCAATATTATTTTTGATATGCGTCATGATATACACTCGTGCTCAGGGCAATCTATTCTTAACCTGCCTCCGGCAAGTGTGGTTTGCAGGAGCTTACAATAATGCGTTCCTTTATCAAATTGATAATTGGCACAGGTAAAGCACATTCGTTGAATAGTGACCACACCCGCCCTGTTGAGTTCATATATCAGTTTTAGCAGGCCGTCAAGCATTGCTTTCTTTTGTTCATCGCTGAGCTTGCCTATCGGTTTTTCAATAAAAGAGGTGAAGGACGAGGCTTGCTCCGCTATTTTCTTTCCTTCAGCAGTAAGCGAAATAGTAAAGCTTCTTGTATCAAGCTCATCTCCGGTTTTTTTAACCAGCTTTTTAAGAAGCAGCACCTTTACACTGTCGCTTATGGTTGCTTTTGTCATATTGAACTCAGCGGCCAAATAGCTCACTTTACATTTTTCCCCGGAATGGAAAAGCAGGAAAATCAAAACCTGGATCTGTATAGGACTGAGTGCATTGCTTTTGCTTTCATTCCAAAGCAAAACCCTGAATGCTTCTGAAATACGCTCCAGCGCTACTACAATTTTACTCTCAATTTTATTTTCCTGTCTTACAGGATTGAATGATGACATAAATGGATAATAAATGTATGCAAAGTTAGTGCTATGTCAATCAAATTATTTCGGTATGCTATGGTGAAATGTGAGGCGTGAAATGAGCTTTTACGCCTCACCTTTCACGGTTGACATGATACCGCAAATCCTGACATAGATTTTTATCCTTTTACATCTGCCATAGATGCACCGAAGTTGATGTGCAATACATTGCCATTCGGAGTGATCAAAGCAGGTACGGATTTAACACCTATTGCTTCCGCTTCTCCTATTCTTATTTTTTGCTCTCCTAAATGAACAATCTCCACATTTTTTTCGCCAATCAGGGAAATAATGTCATGCTCAGCGCTAATGCAAACCGGGCAACCTGCATGGTAGAATACTGACTTTGTCATGATGATAAGTTTTAAAGATGAAAATATTGTTGACAAATATAGTTAGGTTTCCTAACTAAAAAAATATTTATTTGCATAAGCTGGCTAAAAGTAATACGTCATGTAAATCTTACAAATCAATTACATAAAACCGTAATAGCCTCTATGATGGTTTTTATCAATTTTGCATTGTTTAATCTATTTGTTTATGACAACGCAGGCTGAAACCGGTAAAGTGGATAAAAATAAAATTGGTGAAACCGTAAAGAAAACCTTCCCGGTTTTGAATATGAGCTGTGCATCTTGCGCGGTAAGCGTGGAAAGCACATTAAAATCTGCTGAAGGTGTTATAGATGCATCGGTGAATTTTGCAACAGCTACCGCTGCAGTAGAATATTTACCTGGCAAAACAAACCCTTCAGTCTTACGTAATACAGTAGGAGCTGTTGGTTACGACCTGCTGATAGAAGATGAGCATTTGCAGCAGGAAACGCTTGAAGCAATACACGAAAAAAAATCCAGGCAATTAAAAACTAAAACCATTGGGGCCATAGTATTATCGCTGCCTGTGGTAATAATCGGCATGTTTTTTATGAACATGCCGTATGCCAATGAAATAATGTGGCTTTTTTCAACACCGGTGGTATTGTGGCTGGGCAGGGATTTTTTTGTGAATGCATGGAAGCAGGCAAAGCATCGGTCTGCTAATATGGATACGCTTGTTGCATTAAGCACCGGAATTGCTTATGTTTTCAGCTTGTTCAATATGTTCTTTCCGGAGTTTTGGCATAAGAGAGGATTGCATGCTCATGTATATTTTGAGGCAGCTTCTGTAGTGATAGCATTTATTTTATTGGGAAGATTATTGGAAGAAAGAGCCAAAGGCAATACCGCTACAGCACTTAAAAAGCTGATGGGACTGCAACCCAAAACAGTTACCATTATTCAGCAAAGCGGAACGCAGGTGCAATTGCCTGTGGAAGAAGTGAAGGAAGGAGATATATTACTGGTAAAGCCAGGGGAGAAAATAGCGGTTGATGGTATTGTTGCTTACGGAAGCTCGTATGTAGATGAAAGTATGCTGAGCGGCGAACCTGTGCCGGTATTAAAGCAGGAGAATGAAAAAGTATTTGCAGGTACTATTAACCAGAAAGGCAGCTTCCGGTTTAAAGCGGTAAAGGTTGGCAATGCTACCATGCTTGCACAGATCGTAAAAATGGTGCAGGATGCGCAAGGCAGCAAGGCGCCTGTACAAAAACTGGTTGATAAGGTCGCCGGTATTTTTGTGCCGGTAGTAATTGGCATTGCACTGCTTACATTTGGTTTGTGGGTGGCCTTAGGCGGAGATAATAGTGTTGTACAGGGATTAATGGCGGCGGTTACTGTATTGGTTATAGCTTGTCCGTGTGCGTTAGGTCTTGCAACACCAACAGCCATAATGGTTGGCGTAGGTAAAGGTGCAGAAAAAGGTATACTTATTAAAGATGCGGAAAGCCTTGAACTGGCTAAAAAAGTAAATGCTATAGTGCTTGATAAAACAGGTACAATTACTGAAGGCAAACCGCAGGTAACTGATATTGCCTGGCTGGATGACGATGAATCTCAAAAGGCTATATTGCTTAGCCTGGAAAAGCAATCAGAGCATCCGCTGGCAGAAGCGGTTGTTCAATATTTTGAAGGGGCAGGCGTTGTTGAGGTATCTGGTTTTGAAAGCATTACCGGTAAAGGTGCAAAAGCAATGGTTAATGAAGAATGGTATTATGCAGGTAATCAAAAGCTGTTGACTGAAAATGGAGTTATTATACCTGCTGATTTAATGCAGCAAGCGATTGATTGGAGCAATGATGCAAAAACAGTTATATGGTTTGCCGACAGAAAAAACGCTTTGGCGGTTTTGGCAATTGCTGATAAGATAAAAGACGGTTCTGTTGCTGCAATTAAGGAAATGGAGCAAATGGATATTGAGGTGTATATGCTTACAGGCGATAACGAAGCAACTGCCAGGGTTATAGCACAGCAAACCGGTATCCGGCATTATAAGGCAGAAGTGCTGCCACAGCAAAAAGCAGCGTTTATAAAGGAATTGCAGCAACAAGGTAAGGTAGTGGCGATGGTAGGCGATGGCATTAATGACAGCACTGCCCTGGCGCAGGCAGATGTAAGCATCGCAATGGGTAGAGGAAGCGATATAGCGATGGACGTGGCCAAAATGACCATTATATCTTCTGACCTTATAAAAATTCCGCAGGCCATTCGTTTGTCAAAACAAACGGTAAACACCATAAGGCAAAACCTGTTTTGGGCGTTTATTTATAATATAATCGGTATACCGCTGGCGGCAGGTATTTTATACCCTGTTAACGGATTTCTGCTGAACCCGATGATAGCCGGCGCAGCTATGGCATTAAGCAGTGTAAGTGTGGTGAGTAATAGTTTGTTGTTGAAATGGAAGGGTTAATTTGAAAATGTGGGAATTTGAAAATTTGAAAATGAAAAACCAGGATTTATTCTTAACCATGTATAGCTGTTTCAGGACAAGACAACAGAGTGAGTACTTAAATTTTTCACTGGCTTTTCGTCCATTCGGGTCCATATCATAGCTCTTCCTGAATTTTGTAATCTCCCATTATCGTAGTCATACAAAAGAGTAATAGTATCATCAACATTCATTTCTTTCAACATTATTTTAAATGTTTGAGCGATTGAATTAGTATTCTTATCATAGTTTATGAGAGGTATGGGTTGACAAAAGATTTGCTTTATTAATGTTAAAATTTTATGCCAGTCTTTCACCCGTAAATCTCATAAATAATACTCAAAATTGTGTAACACATCTTTCCCTGTTCTTACTCAATTTTGCATAATAAAATATATAAAATGGATAACAATACAACAGAACTCCGGTTCAAAACAAATATCAACTGCGGCGGCTGTATTGCTACGGTAAAGCCATTTTTGGATAAAGCGGAAGAAATAATACAATGGGATGTAAACACTGTGGATAAGAACAAAGTTCTTACCGTTCAATCAAAAGGCATAACCGCACAGCAGGTGATAGACACCGTACAAAAAGCAGGCTTTAAAATTGAATCTCTTAACTTATAAAAATCCTTTTATGAAAAAGTATTTTCTTGCAGTGACTATGCTGCTTTCCGGTTATACATTATTTGCGCAGGATACCGATAAACTTCTCTCCGCATATCTTTCTGTTAAAGACGCGTTGGTTGCAACTGATAGCAAAGCTTCTGCTAAAGCCACCGGTGATTTTGTTGACGCTATAAAAACAGGTCAGGATTTTGCACAAAAGAATGATTTGCTCAAAGCAGCGGAAGCAATGAATAAATCAACTGATATTGAAAAACAAAGAAGGGCTTTCGAAAAAGTTTCTACCATTATGTGGGATGTGGTAAAACAATCCGGCACATTAAGCCGGGATGTATATTACCAGTATTGCCCGATGAAAAAAGCTTACTGGCTAAGCAATGAAGCTGATATTAAAAATCCATATTATGGTGCTAAAATGCTTACCTGCGGTAGTGTGAAAGATAAAAAACTGAAATAAAACATTCATAGCATGCGGCTTTTTTTAACATGCCTTATACTCACCTTTACTACCAATTATGGCTATGCACAGAAGCTTATTCATTATGATCTGAATATAAAAGATACAACCGTAAATTACACGGGTAAAACCCGCAAAGCCATTGCTGTAAACGGGCAATTTCCAATGCCCACTTTATATTTCACGGAAGGTGATACTGCCGAAATATTCGTGCATAATCACATGCATCACGAAATTTCACTGCACTGGCATGGCTTACTGTTGCCTAATGAGCAGGATGGCGTACCATATCTTACCACTGCTTCTATTATGCCGCACAGTATACATAAGTACAAATTTGTACTTCGTCAATCCGGTACATATTGGTATCATTCTCATACTATGCTGCAGGAGCAGGTGGGTATGTACGGCGCTATTGTAATTTATAAACGAGATGAAAAACCAGGGCATCAAGAGGTACTGCTGCTAAGTGATTGGACAAATGAAAACCCTCACCAGGTAGAACGTTCGCTGCACTACGGCACAGACTGGTATATGATTAAGAAGAATGCCGTGCAGAGCTATGTTGAAGCTATAAAAGAAAAATACCTGCAAACAAAACTGGGCAATGAGTTCAAGCGTATGCATGCAATGGATGTAAGCGATGTATATTATGATGCGTTTACTGTAAATGGAAAAACATCAGAATCGCGATCAGCATATAAAGCGGGAGATAAAGTAAGGCTAAGGATTATCAATGGCAGTTCAAGCACCTATTTCTGGCTCAATTATGCCGGTGGAAAAATTACAGTTGTTGCTTCGGATGGAATGGATGTGGTGCCGGTGGAAGTTGATCGTTTGATGATTGGCGTTTCTGAAACCTATGATGTGGAAGTAACTATTCCTGCATCAGGCAAGTCGTATGAGTTTACGGCAACTTCTGAAGATCGCATCGGGCAATCATCTTTTTGGTTAGGCGATGGTGAAAAAGTGTATCAACCCAAAATGCCTTTGCTGAATTATTTTGAGGGCATGAAGATGATGAATGGTATGATGACATTGGGTGGCAATATGCATGATATGGGCATGAATATGAGCCTGCAGCAAATGGATATGAACGCGGTAATGTACCGCGAAAATATTGATACATTAAAGACGCTGCATTATCGTATGCTGAAATCGCCTGTAAAAACTACTTTGCCTGATAAGCCATTTCGTGAACTGCGATTTGAACTTACCGGTAATATGAATCGTTATGTATGGACGATCAACAACAAAACCGTTTCTGAAACAGATAAAGTATTGATTAAAGCAGGGGAGAATATCCGTATCATCCTCGTTAATAATTCTATGATGCGGCACCCGATGCATTTGCACGGGCATTTTTTCAGGGTGCTGAATGAACATGGCGATTACGCGCCATTGAAAAATGTACTGGATATTATGCCTATGGAAACTGATACTTTGGAGTTTAATGCGTCAGAACAATATGGCGACTGGTTTTTTCATTGTCATATTCTATATCACATGATGGCTGGTATGGGCAGAATTTTCAGCTACGAAAATTCACCGGCTAATCCGCAAATACCTGATCCCGCAAAGGCATTGAAAAAAGTATATGCAGATGACAGGAAATTTTTCTTAAGTGCGGAAATTGGTTTGGAAAGCAATGGCAGTGATGGCGAAGTAACGTTAATGAATACACGCTGGAAGTTAAGTACAGAATGGCGTTTAGGTTTAAATGCCCGGAGGGGTTATGAAACTGAAAGTCATTTTGGAAGATATCTTGACCACAAGCAGTTTTTGTTTGGGTATATTGGCTGGGATTGGCGATACCGGAGCGAAGATCATGGTAAGAATATTTTTGGTATATCAAACACAAAAGATACACGGCATGTGGCGCATATTGGTTTGCAGTATACCTTACCGTTTTGGATTGTTGCCGACGCATCTTTAGATCATACTGGTTATTTCCGCCTGCAATTTAAGAGAGATGATATAGCCATTACCCGCAGGCTTCGCCTTTGGGGTATGTGGAATACGGATAAGGAATACGCTATCGGCACGCGATATATCATCACAAAATATTTATCTGCCTCCGCGCATTATGACAGCGATATGGGATTGGGTGCAGGGATAGCGGTGACATATTAAGGATGTTGTGGGGTTTGGGTTTCAGGTTGCAGGTTGCAGGTTCCAAGTTGCAGGTTCCAAGTTGCAGGTTGCAGGTTGCAGGTTGCAGGTTGCAGGTTTTTGGGCTATGCAAGGTACAGGATGCGCAACTTCTTGTTCTGATATAAGCTTATAACCTGCAGATTTTATATAAGCGGCCTATGATTATCTACCCTGTAACCACATGACACACTCATAGCTGACAGCTGACACCTGGCTGCTACCATCTTACCGTCACTTTATCCGCAACTTGGTTTTTTCAGTCATTTCAAATACCTTTGCGGTCGTTTTTTATGAAGCTGTAAAAAGTTTCAATTAACTAATTATCAATCAACTAATTAACTTTCTCAAATATGCCAGGTGCATTAAAAGAAGTTCGTAATCGTATCAAATCTGTACAAAGTACGCAGCAAATTACCAAAGCCATGAAAATGGTGAGCGCGGCAAAACTGCGCCGTGCCCAGGATGCCATCATTCAAATGCGTCCTTATGCACAGAAATTGCAGGAAATGCTGAGCAATATTATAAGCAATACAGATGGTGATACCGGCGCTGATCTTGCGGTTGAGCGTGCTCCTGAAAAAGTGTTGTTGATTGTAATTTCCTCCGACAGAGGATTGTGCGGCGCGTATAATGCCAATATTATTAAGTCTGCCCGTAATGTAGCGCAGGAAAAATACCCCCGGCAATTAGCAAAGGGGAATGTGATTGTTTGGCCAATCGGCAAAAAAGCATACGATTATTTCCAGAAAGCAAAATGGACAGTTATAGAAAGATACAGAGATATATTTCTATCGCTTTCTTTTGAGCATGTGCAGGAAGTGGCACAGGCTGCCATTGAAGCATTTTCTAAAAAAGAATTTGATGTAGTGGAGATAGTGTACAGTGAATTCAGGAATGCCGCTACGCAACGTTTTGTGGTGGAAAGATTTTTGCCCATACCTAAAGTAGAAAGCAAAGGAAATACTACAAAGGCTGATTTTATTTTTGAGCCTGGTAAAGAAACCCTGATTACTGAACTGATGCCGAAGATATTAAACACACAGTTATATAAAGCTGTACTTGATGCCAATGCAAGCGAGCATGGTGCAAGAATGACAGCAATGGATAAAGCCAGCGAGAATGCCAATGAACTGTTGAAAGGTTTGAAAATTTCTTATAACCGTGCACGCCAGGCTGCTATTACAACCGAGCTTACTGAAATTGTAAGCGGTGCAGCAGCATTGCAGGGATAATCAGAAAAAGAATACTATTTATTTTACCCGGCACGATTTTTTGAGTTAATATATTTGAGTTAGCCTCTCATGGAAATTTCACAGATTATACCACATATAGAAGCATTGATATTTGCCAGTGAAAAGCCTTTAACAAGTCTTGAACTGGCTGATCTTGTAAACCAGGCTTTAGGATTTATAGAAGACCGTGCAACCATAGACCAGGTTGATGCGGCTATTGAAGGTATACGTGAAAAATATGCCACTGAGTTTTATCCATTTGAAGTAAGGCAGAGTGGGGGAGGATGGCAATTTCTTACCAAGGCAGAATATCATAAAACTATTGGGCAGTTAAACGGTGATAAGTTTTTGAAACGCCTTTCTGCCGCAGCAATGGAAACGCTTGCCATTATTGCCTATAAACAACCGATAACCAAAGGAGAAGTTGAAGCCATCCGTGGTGTAAACTGTGATTATGTTGTGCAAAAACTTTTGGAAAAAGATCTGGTGGTTATTACCGGCAGAAATGAAGAACTGCCTGGCAAGCCGCTGATATATGCTACTTCAAAATCTTTCATGGATTATTTCGGTGTTAATTCCGCTGATGATCTGCCTAAAATAAAAGAGGTATTGGCTGAGCAGGTTGTAGAGCCTACCTTGGTAAATGCTGAACATTTTGAAGTAGAAGCAGAAAGTAATTTAAGAGTTGGAGAGAATGGAGAATTACTGGAGAAACAACACAATGAATTGAAAGATAATGATGCTTTGCCAGGTGAAATTG
>JADLCD010000084.1 GCA_020847395.1 Chitinophagaceae bacterium | reverse complement strand
TTTGTAACAGCTAAGCTAATATTTGCTTAATAATACTATTTTTAAATTCTTAGCCATTCAATAAAAATATACATCCACAAGGATTTTAATGAGGTACCTGAACAAATATGTGTTGATACTTGGGATTTTACTCTGCTCTCTTCAGTATTTGAATGCACAGGATATAGAAGAAAAACTGCACGAGGATGATGAGGTACTGCAGCGTTCTTTTTTAACCATACGCAATATTATTTCTACCGGAAATAAGATCACAAAATCTTATATAATTGCCAGGGAGGTACCTTTAAAAGCAGGAAAGAGATACACTATTTCCGACATCCTGAAAAACATACCGCTTTCCAAACAAAACCTCCTGAATACCGGGCTTTTTATTGATGTTTCTGTTGATTTTACGAACTGGAACAACGACTCACTTGATATATTGGTGGATGTGAAAGAACGCTGGTATTATTTTCCGGTGCCCTACCTGAAACCTATTGACCGCAACTTTAATGTTTGGATTAAAGAGTATAATGCCAGCTTAGCCCGCGTAAACTATGGCATTAAGCTTATTGGATATAATGTGAGTGGCAGAAATGATAAACTGAATATTTGGTTAATCTCCGGTTATTCCAGGCAGGTGGTAATGAACTATACGGCACCATATTTTGATAAATCGCTGAAGCAGGGAGTTAGTTTTGATTTCTTATATTCTGCCAATAAAGAACTAAACTACGCTACAAAAGATGATAAGCAGGCATTTTATAAAGATCCTCATGAGTTTATTACAAGCCGCTTTCGTATAGGCGTTGGGTATAGTTTCAGAACAGGATATATAAAAAGGCATATTGCCAGGATAAGTTATAATATAATGAAGATTAATGATTCTCTTTTTGAAAGAAACCCTCACTATTTTGATGAAGGAAAGAAAACCGCCAGGTTCCCGGAACTGTTTTATCAATATCAATCCATCAACGTTAATTATATTCCTTATCCGCTTAAAGGTTACCAGTGGGAAGTGTCATTTTTAAAGAGAGGATTCAATAAAAATATGAACCTGTGGGAGTTTAATGCAAAAGCAGGAAGATACTGGGAGGTTGCGCCTAAATATTATTTTGCATTGCAGGGAAATGCGATTGTGAAGTTGCCATTTGATCAGCCATATTATAATCTGCAATTGCTTGGATATGGAGATAATTTTTTACGGGGACTTGAAAATTATGTGGTAGATGGTTCACTGGCAGGCGTGACCAAAGCTACTTTCAGGCGGGAAATATGGACGCCTAAATTGCGTACCGGCTTAAAATCAAGGGTGTATAATACCATACCTTTCAAATTTTACCTGAAAGTGTATGGCGATGCCGGCTATGTGTATAATAAAATGCCCCCTCCATCCAATGTTTTAAACAACCGGTTATTGTATACCGGTGGTGGTGGTTTGGATATCTGGAGTATATATGATGCAACAATTTCGCTTGAGTATAGTTTTAATCAATTAGGACAAAGAGGACTGTTCTTCCAGGCAGGGCTAGGGTTATAATTCAAAATAAAATATCAACAGGCTGTTATAAAAATTGATGTTTAATTTTGGAGCTGTTTCAACCATACATCCATTAAGCAAATTTTGTTTACATGAAAATCGCAATATATAGCAGGGGTGGTGAAAGCGTTAATAACGATGATGTTTTGCTGCTATTCAAAGAACTGGAAAAACAAAAAATCACTTTTGTAATATTCCACGAGTTTTTTGAACAGATAAGGCATACTATTCCTGTTGATGACCACAATACATTTTCTGAAGCCTCGGAACTTGATGATAGTTACGAGTGTGTATTGAGTATGGGTGGAGATGGAACCATGCTGGATACGCTTACGTTTATACGTGACTCGAATATACCTGTGCTGGGTATAAATTTTGGAAGATTAGGTTTTTTGGCAACAATAGGCAAGCACGAATTACGGGAGGCAGTTACTTCTCTTGCCAACAGAACTTACCTTATTGATAAAAGAAGTTTGATTCATCTTGATGCTAATATTCCCCTTTTCGGCGAAACGCCTTATGGTTTAAATGAATTTGCTATTCATAAAAAGGACACTTCTTCCATGATAAAAATTCATACCTACCTAAACGGCGAATTTTTAAATACCTATTGGGCTGATGGATTGATAGTGGCTACACCAACAGGATCCACCGGTTATTCATTAAGTTGTAATGGCCCGGTAGTGTTTCCGGAATCTGCCAGCTTTGTAATAACACCTGTGGCGCCACATAATCTTAATGTGCGGCCCATTATTATACCCGATAACAATATCGTTTCTTTTGAAGTTGAAGGCAGAACTGATCAATTTATATGCGCATTAGACTCCCGCCGTGAAATTGTGAGCAAGGAAACGCAAATTGCCATTAAAAGAGAAGCATTTTCGCTTAGTCTTATACGCCTTAATGAAAACAGCTTCCTGCAAACATTACGTAACAAACTTTCCTGGGGCTTGGACAAAAGAAATTAGACATATTAAGATTTGTTTAAAATCGATGGATATCTTATTGAGTTTCCATAGTAATCATGTATTTTGCACACCAATCGTTTATACTCAAACCTCCATATATCGAAACAGTTTTACCTAAAGTAAATTAATGTTTGATGAAGAAGTTATCCGTGTCTTTTTTATTGTTGATTATTTTTTCAGCTTCCAGGGCACAGGTGGTTGATGGTGTAAAACAGGAGGGTGAAATTGGTGTAACCGTTGGAGCTGCGCATTATTTTGGAGATTTGAATACTAATGCAGGGATTAACAGGCCCAAACCAGCAGTGGGAGTTTTTTTTCGCAAACAATTCAGCGAATATATAGCATTGCGCTTAGGGTTACATTTTGCCCAGCTTGGCTATTCTGATATATATAGCAATAACGAATTTCAGAAAAGAAGAAATCTCAGTTTTAATTCTAATATCTGGGAAGCAACATTGCAGGGAGATTTTAATTTCATGCGGTTTGTTCCCGGCGATCCTTATTTGAGGTTCACTCCTTATGTTACTTTGGGCATTGGTGCATTTAATTATGACCCTTATGCTTATCTTGGAGGCGCCAAATATTATTTACGAAATATTGGTACCGAAGGGCAAGGGTCATCTTTGTATCCCAACCGTAAACCCTATAGCGCTGTAGCTTTTTGTATGCCTTTGGGAATGGGCGTTAAATACAGTATTAATCCTAACCTGAATTTCTCATTTGAAGTGGCATACCGTTTTACTACTACAGATTATCTTGATGATGTAAGTTCTACTTATGCGCCCGACGCATATGCGCAAACGCTGCCCGATGGCAATGCTTCTGCATGGTATTTATTGCAGGATCGCTCTTATGAAACAGGAGATGGTGTGCGTATAGGAAATAAGGGCCGCCAGAGGGGATTTAAAGGTCAGCGTGATGCATATATTATGGCTGAAGTAGGTTTGGCTTTAACACTTACTTCTTATAAGTGTCCTACAGCAAAATATTAAACTTTTTAAATTTCTGATCTTAATTATTGTATATATGCTCACAATGCCGTGAGATGCTGATGCTTAATTTATCAGATAGCTTTGCTATAAATTCAGGAAGAACTTTTGCATGAATTATATTAATGAATTTACAAAATTCATCACCGGTCAATATCTCACCAAAGGACTGCGTATTACTGCCGGTGCTATATTACCCGCGCTTGTGTTATACCATTATGATTTATTAACTGTAGGTATCGCCATGCCGCTGGGCGCTTTAATGGTTAGTCTTGCTGATTCCCCTGGCCCCATTCATCACAGGCGCAATGGTATGCTGGTGAGTAATGCTTTAAATTTTGTAGTGGCTATTATCATTGGTTTTACCCGTTACTATCCCTGGCTGCTTGCTATTGAGCTTACATTGCTAAGTTTTTTTCTTTCTTTTATCGGAATTTATGGAACCCGTGCCAGCTCAGTTGGGCTTATTGCGCTTATTGTTATTGTGCTTAATATTGATGTTCACCATTCGCAGAACAGGGTTTGGCAGGATGCGCTTTTTATGCTGGCAGGCGGCGTATGGTATATGCTGTTGAGCCTGGTATTATATACGTTGCGTCCTTACCTGCTTATTCAGCAGGCGCTTGGGGAATGTATTATTGAAACCGCAGAGTATTTGCAGGTAAAATCAAAAATGTATAGCAACAATGCCAATCCTGATGAAATTTATAAAGAAATTCTTCCGCTTCAAATAAACATACACAACCAGCAGGAGCAGTTACGTGAATTATTATTTAAGACAAGAGGATTTACAAGTGAATCAACAACCAAAAGCCGTGTACTGTTAATGATGTTTCTTGATTCGGTTGATTTGTTTGAGCAGGTAATGACAACACAGCAAAACTATAATGCTTTGCATGCGTATTTTAAAGGAGGAGATATTCTTGAAAAATTCAGGTTGCTTATAGTAGAAACTGCTGTTGAATTAGATAAATTAGGATTGGTTATTCAAAGCGGGTTTCCGCCAAAGGGCAACGAAAGGCTTAGTGAACTGATAACCGCAACAGAAGATTATTTTGTTGCCTACAGGGATAATCATCTTACCCCCGAAAACCTGGAAGGATTTATCAGCCTGCGGCATGTGCTTAATTCTATAAAGGATATAGCAGAACGTATTAAACGTTTGCGCCGGTATAGTACTTATAGCAGCGAGGTAAGTAAAGAGGTAAAACCTGATGTGGTAGATATTGAAAAATTTGTTTCTACGCAGGAGTTAGACCCCAAATTGCTGAGAGAGAATCTATCGCTCGAATCGAATATTTTCAGGCACTCCGTTAGAGTGAGCATATGCATTTTTGCCGGGTATGCTATTTCGCAGTTATTTCCATTTGGACATAGCTATTGGATATTGCTTACTATAGTTACCATTTTAAAGCCCGCCTATAGCCTTAGCAAGAGCAGGAATGTTGAAAGGTTGCTCGGCACAATTGTAGGTGTTTTTATAGGCTTTTTAATGCTGAATTATGTAACCGAAACTTATATATTATTTATCGGAACCATTGTTTCAATGATTATTGGTTACAGTTTTTTGCAGATAAAATATTTTGTTAGCGTAATAGGCATTACCCTGTATGTTTTATTATCATTTCATTTTTTACACCCGGTAGATTTCAGAAGTGTTTCTACCGACCGCATTATTGATACCGTAATAGGTTCGGCTATTTCTTTTGTTGGTGCATTTTTTATTTTGCCCAAATGGGAGCATGAGCAGGTAGATGAATATATTGCCAAACTCCTGGAAGCAAATTCGAAATACTTTACTACCGTAGCCAAAGCCTTTTATGAAAGCCCGCTGGATATTCATGAATATAAAATCACAAGAAAAGAAGCTTATGTTGCCCTGGCGAATTTGTCAGACGCTTTTCAGCGTTTGTTATCTGAACCTTCGAGGCGTAATAAACACCCGGAATTATTACACCAGTTAGTGGTGAGCAACCATATGCTTACATCGCATATCGCTTCCCTCGCTACCTATGCAAAGTCGCTTGCTTTAAGATACCGCTCTGATGCTTTTAAATCTGTATCTCAATCCATAGAACTGCAAATGCAATATGCATTGGCTTTATCGCAACATAAAAAAAGCGATCTGCCTGTGCTTAATGAGCAGGGCTTTGCAAGGGTTAGGGATATTATTCAAAATCTTCGCAATAAAAGAGTGGAAGAAATTCAGCGTGGTAAGCGGGAAAGCGATACCCGCAAGCAGTTTTCAGGGTTTAAAACAATATCCGACCAGTTTGAACTCATACAAACCATCATTGCAGATATTAATAATGTTCTAAAAAAATTGACCATTTAGTCAATAGGGACGATTCTCAGGGTGCTCGTAATTTCAGGGACGCCCTATCCTAAGACTAAGAACTATAGGCAGGGTTAAATCAATCTTTAGCAAATAAAGAGCAATACTCATTTCATTGAAGTTTCTTATTGTTATAATTGTCTGCTGTTTTTAGCCATTGTAAGTACATTTTTTCCGGCATTTCCCTGTAATACAATTTTGCTAATCTTATATATGCCGCTTCCATTTTCCTGTAGGTTTCAACAGCTTCAGGCTTTTTTTCTTTATTTTGAAGGTCATAAACTTTTCTCAACGTTTCTGCTTTTAGTAATAATGCCATTGGGTTTACAGGATGATACTGTAAAACAAGATCACAGCACTGAAGAATAAAACCATCATAGTAGTTGTGCGTTTGAACTTCGTATCCCTTCGCTAAATCAAGTATGCATAAGGCAATGGATTGTTGGTTACTTAACGTATCCATATATAAACCGCTTCGTACGGCATTAGGATGGATATAAGATGTTGTCATGATCCATGCATCCGTAGGAAATGACCTGCTGGTAAGCTCTGTATTATACCAGCCAAAATACTGGCTGAAATTTTTAATATAGATGTGATTGGGTGCAAGTGCCAGCCAACATTTTGCCCCAATTTTATCAGCAACCATTTTATAGAGATAAGAAAGACTATGGCAATTACCTTTTCCAGTTGCAAGGAGTTTTGACACAAACATATTTGTCCAGTCTTGTTTACAAAAGGGATCTTCATATTGGTAAGAGAAAGTGACAATATCTGTTTTATTATTTGAATCTTGGAAGGTAAGTTTTAATGTATCAAATAATACCGAAAATATCGAATGATTTTGTAAATAATTAAGACTGTCAGGTTGATTATACTTTCTTATTGTCTGAATATACAAATGACGATTAACAAGCTCAGCTAAACTGGTTATTCCTTGTTCAAACTCGTAATAGTTGATGTCTGATTTGTAATAGGCTTGCTCTACGAGAAAAACACCTTTTAAGAAATCATTATCATTAATTAAGAGACCCTTCAAGTCTTCGAGAGCATTTTGGTAGGATACTTTTCTTTCTGTGTCAATATTGCTTGTGAGGCGTTGACCATAACTTAAATTGAATATAAGCAGAGTCAAACAAAGAGCAGAATTATATAACTTATTTTCAGTCATATTCTCCTTAGTATTAGCTTACTAATTTAGAAATCGGAATTAGAATTAACCCAAATAAAAAAAGTGACCAGAAATAAATTTCATATCTGAATTTCTTCTTAAACATTTGCTGGACTTCTTGAGTAAAAACAGTGTATCGGTTTTTTTCAAATTTATATAGTAAATATGAAACCGGGAAAATATCAAGATAATGACCTTTGAACCATCTCATCGGATCAAGACTAATCAATTCTTTGAGTAGCCCAATATATTTCCTATTTTCTATTTTCGCATTTATATTAAGAAAAAGTGTGACAATCTTATAAGCGAGAATGGCTGCTAAAGTTACACCAGTATATACAATAACAGTAAGTGGAATATTCATGAAAATTTAGGGCATTAATATTTTTGAGGATCAAAATCTTTTGTACCTTTTTCCGTTGCGTTTTGCTGCACCTGTTCATAAGGCGTAAATTGAATACCTCTTGCTTTCAAAGCCTTATTTAGCTTTTCCATATCAATGTTAAATTTTAGATCGAAATTAATTCCCAAACCTAAAGAAGCTTTTCCTCCTATGCCAAAAGATAACGTTGAATTCTCGGAATACCCATCAATAGTTGCAGAAGTAAGAATGCCATTATAGCCAATCTCGTTTTGTTTTTTGAATTCATCTTTTTTTAAATCATATTTATGTCTATAAGATATTCCTGCTCCGTAAGATAAGCCTGCTCCTACATCCAAAGTTTGATCATTTTCTCTAAATGTGCTTTGCCAACCGAGGTAAGGTACTGAGCCTGTCTTGTCTGCTGTATTAAGATTCAGTCCTATTAATTTTCCGTTTCCACCGAATGATCCACCTATACCAGCGCCTCCCAGTTCACCTTCCAAACCAGCTTCAGCAAAGAGTATATTAGCTTCTCCTTTCAAGCTAAATGCTTTATTATAATTCAATGTCGTTTCCTTAAGAAAAAAGATAAACAAAAAGTTCTTTGACAGGTATATAATTAAAGAGGACTGTTTTATTTTTGCGGACAGGATTATAAGGGGTATATAAACTCCAGTAATAGTAACT
>JADLCD010000083.1 GCA_020847395.1 Chitinophagaceae bacterium | reverse complement strand
GCCAACACGAAATTGAAATATCATGCTGCTTTGCGGCGAAGCAATCTCATTCTTCAAAGCTTATGAGACTGCTTCACCCGCCGCGATATGCGTTCAATTCAATAGAACCTACGGGCGGGTTCGCAGTGACGCAAGAGTATTTTGGTTTTATAACCAGCACTAAAGCAATACATCCAACGATCTTTAAATTATTAAAGCTTTTTTAGTGCTCAGCTAAATGATATTATTGTAAAATCAAAAAAAACGGGTAAATATGTATATATGTATATACATTTGACGTACGAAATCTACTGAACCATGAAGATTGCTACATTGCCGTTTCTGCTCTTTGTTGTATTTTCTTCTGCCTCCTTTGCGCAGCAATTGCATAAGCAATTTGAGCCAACAGCATGGGTCGATCCGCAAATTGGTTCGGTGCATGGCCGGTGGTTTTTTTATACTCCGGCAGCCTTACCGTTTGGTATGGCCAAACTGGCGCCTCATACCAATGCGTATGGAAGCAAGGGAAGCTGGTATCCCTGTGGCTATGACGACAGGCATGGCTCCATTGAAGGTTTCGGTCACTTTCATGAGTTTCAGGTTGGAGGATTGGTAGCCATGCCGGTTACCGGGGCCTTACAAACTGTACCCGGATCATTAGAGAACCCGGATGCAGGCTACCGCTCCCGCTTCGAAAAAAATACCGAGCATGCGGAGCCGGGTTATTATTCGGTTTTTTTAAAAGACTATGGCATCAGGGCCGAACTAACTGCTACCGAAAGGGTGGGGTATCACCGGTATACATTCCCTAAATCAAATGAAGCAGGTATTATTTTCGACATTGGCCACAGGCAGGGAGAGAGCAGTGATGTTACCGAAGCCTGGATGCGTATATCAGGAAAAAAAACACTGGAAGGGTATATTGTAACCTATCCTGAATACCTGAAGATCTGCGATCCGGGCAAAACCGTTACCATGTATTTTGCTATTCAGCTCAGCAAGGAACCGAAAGCTTTTGGAACCTTTGTTGATTCGGTAATTACTGCCGGTAAAAATGAAACTAAGGGTGTTGGGAATGGTATGTATATCACGTTCAATACTACAGACAATGAAAAAGTTGAAATGCAGGTGGGGCTTTCCTATACAAGCATTGCGAATGCAAAGCAAAACCTGCAACTTGAAACCGCAGGAAAAAATTTTGACGCAGTGAAGAAATCGGCACATCAGCAATGGAACGAAAAGTTAGGACGGATTAAGGTTGAAGGCGGTGATAACACAGATAGAAAAAAATTTTATACAGGATTGTATCATGCGTTGCTGGGCAGAGGATTGGCCAGCGATATCAATGGTCAATATCCTAAAAATGATGGTGGCATTGGACAAATACCTTTAAACAAAAATGGAAAACCTTCCTACAATCATTACAATACGGATGGTATATGGGGCGCCTTCTGGAACCTTGGCCAGTTATGGGCGCTGGCGTATCCTGATTATCAGCGTGAATATATTCAGTCGAATATTGACTTTGCCAACGAAACGGGCTGGCTGCACGACGGAGTTGCCGCAGGGAAACATTCTAACGGCGTACAAACCAATTATTTTGGATTACTGATAGCAGCTACTTACAATTGCGGCATCAGGGATTTCGATTTAAATAATGCCTATGATATAGCCTATAAAAATGAAACAGGTTATGTAAACCGACCTTATGGATCGGGCAAATACGACCTGCATTATTTTGTAAATAACGGGTATATACCATCAAAAGATACTATTATGGCCAATGGGTGGGTTTTTAATTTCGGTACATCCCATACGTTGGAGTTTGCATTCAGTTCCTATGCGGTGGCACAGTTTGCTAAAGGGCTGTCAAAACAAAAAGATTATGACTTGTTGATGAAACAAGCGGGGTACTGGAAAAATATTTTTGATAAAGAAACCGGTTATGTAAGGCCTCGTTATGAGAATGGCATCTTTATAGAGAACTTTAACCCGATGCAGGCCTGGCGCGGCTTCCAGGAAGGGAATGCTGTTCAGTATACCTGGTATGTGCCGCAGGATGTAGCAGGGCTGATACAGGCATTGGGAAAAGATACTTTCAATACAAGGCTCGAGCGCACTTTTGTACAAAGTCAGAAATCTACTTTTGGAGGTGGTAAAGAAATCAATAGTTTTTCAGGACTTGAAATGCTGTACAACCACGGCAATCAACCCTGCCTGCACCAGCCCTGGTTGTTTAATTATTCCGGCAAACCCTGGCTTACGCAAAAATGGACACGTACCATTTGTAATGAATTTTATGGCGCAGAGCCGATGCACGGTTATGGTTATGGACAGGATGAAGACCAGGGGCAATTAGGCGCCTGGTATGTAATGGCTGCTATGGGTTTGTTTGATGTGCAGGGTCACGCTAATGCAAATCCTACTTTTCAGTTTGGCAGTCCTTTGTTTGATAAGATAACCATCCGGCTTCATCCAAAATATTACAAAGGAAAAACATTAGTGATTGAGGCAAAAAACAACAGTAAACAAAATATATACATTCAGTCGGCATCATTTAACAATGCCCCGCTGAATAATTGTTGGATAGACCGTAAAAAACTTATGGAGGGTGGCGTACTGTCATTTAACATGGGGGCACAACCCCATATTAGTTTTGGTGTAAACGAAGCGCCGCCATCTATGAGTACGGAAAAATAGTGTTACGTCAGAGGTGAGACGTGAGACGTGAGAGGTGAGCGTTCGTCTCGCCTTTCACATCTCACGCCAGCCTGCCGGCCGGCAGGTTTGGCGTTGACACAGCTCTATGTTGTAGAAAACTATTTAACACTAAATAATTTTTGTAATGAAGTGGACTACAATTGTATTATTATTTGTTGTATGGACCGCAACAGCGAATGCACAACAATCAACTGAAAAAAAGAAAACTAATCCCAACGTAACGGATATATGGGTAGTGTTTAAAACCCATTTTGACCTTGGGTTTACAGATCTGCCTGAAAATGTGTTTCGCCGCTACCGGGAAGACATGATGAACAAGGCGCTGGATATTATTGAAAAAAGCGAAAACCTGCCTAAAGAAAAACGTTTTGCCTGGACGGTTTCCGGTTGGCCATTGCAGGCCCAAATATTATCGCCCTTGCAGACACCCGAACGTAAAGCAAGAATTGAAAAAGCTATTAAGAACGGAACATTAGCAGTACATGGCCTGCCATTTACACTGCATACGGAATCGCTTGACTACGAAGACCTGGTTCGGGGCCTGGGATTTTCTTCAGCCGTTGCAAGAAAATATGGGTTGCCGTTACCTAGCAGTGCAAAAATGACGGATGTACCCAGCCACTCATGGGTAATGCCAACCCTATTGAACCATGCCGGTATAAAATTTTTACAGTTGGGCTGTAACCCCGCAAGTCAGTATCCGCGTTTTCCCGAATTGTTTTGGTGGGAGGGTGCGGATGGTTCGAAAGTATTGTGCAATTATACTGCACTGTATGGTTCTGATATTCGTCCTACTCCCGGTTGGCCAAGTAAAAACTACCTGGCCATGCAAATGACCGGTGATAATCATGGTCCTCCCACAGCACAGGAAATTGACCAATTGCTGGACTATGCAGAAAAAAACCTGCCTGGCATAAAAATTCACTTTGGTACATTAGATGATTTTGCTAAAGCTGTATTGGCAGAAAACCCATCGCTTCCCACGGTAAAAGGCGATTGCCCGGATACATGGATTCAGGGTATACAGGCTAATCCACTCGAAGCAAAGCTGGCAAGAGATATTCGTCCGCTGGAATCTGCATTGGATGGTTTGCATACACAGTTGAAAACATGGGCTGTACCCGTAACCCCTATTGCCGAAAAACTGGCCAAAGCCTATGAGCAAAGTTTATTATACGGAGAGCATACCTGGGGAATGAATGCGGAATATGGGCCACGTTACAGCTACGGAAATGAATGGAAGAAATGGATGACGGAAGCAAATGCGGAACCCTTGCCTGAAAACGGCAACTATGCTGCGTTAAAAAACAGCGATGCGCATAATACCTCTATCGGGAGTAAAAGAAAATGGCTCCGCTCTTACGATGATAAGCGTCAATACATTCATAATACTTATGATATTGTAAGCACGGAATTACATAATGAACTTGATTTATTGGCGGCTTCAGTTAATAAAGCCGGAAAAAGAATTGTAGTGTATAATCCCCTGCCGTGGAAAAGATCGGGCATGATAGAAAACCCAATGGAGAAAGACGACTTGCTTTATGTGAAAGATGTGCCTGCTTCAGGTTACAGCAGCTATAGTGTGGAAGAATTAACGCAAGGCAACACTACTACTGATGAACACGCTGTTTTTAATACTGCTCATTTCAAAGTTGTTTTCGATTTAACCAAAGGCGGTATTACATCACTAATTGAACAATCATCCGGCAGAGAGCTTGTTGACCAGGCATCTGAATATGCATTAGGACAATTTATGCATGAGCGTTTCAGCTCAAATGAAGTAGATAAATGGTTTAATGCTTACAGCAGGATAAAAGATGGATGGGGATTAAATGATCTGGGAAAACCCGGCATGCCCAAAGCCGATATTATTCCTTATTTGGCCTTTACTCCAACATCGTGGAAAATAAAAGTAACACATTCGCCAGTTGCTGATATTGCAACTTTAACAACAACTGCAACAGATGGATTGGCGGCAGCATACACAACAACGTTCAGCTTTCCCCGCGAGGCAGCTTATATAGATGTGAAGTGGGCGGTAGATGATAAAACAGCCGATAAGCAACCTGAAGGTGGCTGGCTTTGTTTTCCGTTTAATGTAGAGCAGCCGCTGTTTACGGTTGGCCGCCTGGGTGGTCCTATAACTCCTGCTAAAGATATTGTGGCCGGAACCAACAGGTATTTAATGGCTGTAAATACCGGCGTTGCCATTACACAGCCCAACCTATCGGGTATGGCAATAGCTCCTATTGATGCACCATTGGTAAGCCCCGGAATGCCGGGCTTATGGAAGTTTGATATGGATTATATTCCCGGCACGCCATCTGTATTTGTTAACCTGTATAATAATATGTGGAATACCAATTTCCCGCTGTGGCAGGATGGTTCATGGAGCGAAAGGGTACGCGTTTGGCCGATAGGCAAAGGAGAACCCACGGTTTCAAACTTAGTGCAAAATGCCTGGGAGGCGCGTCTTCCATTATTAACAGGTGTGGCAGATGGTGAAGCAGGAAAATTACCGTTGAGCAAAAGCGGTATTACTGTTTCCCGAAAAGGCATTTTAATTACAGCCTATGGAGATAACCCAGATGGTAAAGGAATCATTATACGCCTGTGGGAGCAGGCTGGAATTGCAGGCAAATGCACCGTTAATTTTACGGCAGGTACAAAAGCGAAAGTGGTTGTACCCATTGACCTGCGAGGAACTATTACGGGGAAAAAAATAATGGTGAGCAACGGAACATTTTCATTCAACCTGGGTAAATATGCTCCGGCTTCCTTCCTCGTGATTGAATAAATAAATATTCCGGCTTCTTTTAAGTATAAAAAAGAAAAGATGTATAAAACAAGATTCATACAAAACCTTTTCGTCTTAGTACTCATATTATGCGGTCACCTGGTTTATGCCGGCCCCGGCAATATAGCAGGCAATGCAGTGGCAACAGCCTCTTCAGAAAATGCCGACAAAGGAAATGCCACTAATGTAAATGACGGTATCATACGTATGGATGGCAAAGGTGAATGGGTATCCGGCAGTACGGTTACTTTTTGGGGACAAATTGATTATCCCTGGATTCAGTTAAACTGGCAGCAACCGCAATCCATCAATAAAATTATTTTGTACGATCGCGTATCGCCTGTTTCACATAACGCCGGCGGTATGCTCATTTTCAGTAATGGTACCCGTATCCCCGTATTTCAAATACCTAATAATGGTGCGCCAAAAGTAATAGTGTTTGATGAGCAAACCATTAACTGGGTACGTTTTGAAACAACAGATGCAGATGGTGCGGCCATCGGGCTGTCAGAAATAGAAGTGTACCCCTCTCCGGCTCAAATCAGCGATCCTGTTTCATGGGCTGATCCATACATAGAAACAACCCGTGGGCGTTATTTTTATTTTGCTACCGGTAGCCAACCTTTTGGTATGATCAGCGCTGCGCCGCTTACCAGGAACAAAAATCAATATGGCGGCGGGTACAATTACAATTCAACAGAAGTATTGGGTTTTCCTCAGGTGCATTGCTGGATGATGTCGGGTATCTCACTAATGCCAACAACCGGCAACCTGGCCCTGTACAAAGGGGAGCAGGAATGGAAATCCAATTTTTCACATGACGGAGAAATTGTACAGCCCGGCTATCACCGGCTTTATTTAGATAAATACGATACCTGGGTAGAACAAACTGCCGCAGACCGCATCAGTTTTTATCGCTTTACTTATACAAAAGATGCGCTGGCAAATATATTGATTAGCCTCGGCGGATATTTAGGCGAAGCTACCATGAATGATGCAAGGGTGGAAAAAATAAGCAATACACGTATCCAGGGATCGGTAAATACAACGGGCAGGCTTTGGGGCGGCCCGGAAAATATACGTATTTATTTTGCCATTGAATTTGAAAAGCCTTTTGAGCAGCTAAATGGATGGAATGATAAAGAACTGTTGAACAATGTAAATACATTAACAGGCAGTGCAGATAAAACGGCCCGCAACGGCGGTTCTATGAGTTATTACGATGCACCGGCAGCAGGCGTTGCGGCACAATATCATGTAAAGGCAGGTGATAAACTGCAAATGAAGCTGGCAATTTCATACACTAACGTCGGCAATGCAGTACGAAATCTTGAATCGGAGAACAGGAGTTGGGATTTTGATGAGCATAGAATGGCATCTCAAACCGAATGGAATAATATGCTGGGCAGAATAGCGGTAAAGGGCGGAAGCGATAACCAGAAAATAAAATTCTATACGGATTTATGGCATGTGCTGCTGGGTCGCCATAAATTGGATGATATATCAGGCGATTACCCCGACAATACCGAAGGAGAAAGACGCGGCAGTGTTACCATTAATACCAAATTTAAAATAAGAACATTGCCCAAAGACGATCATGGGAAAGTGAAATTTCACATGTATAATTCGGATGCCTTTTGGCTAACACAATGGAATTTGAATATACTATGGGGGTTGGCCTGGCCCGAAGTGCTGGATGATTTTGCGGCGAGCCTTGTGCAGTATGCCGAAAACGGAAAACTATTGCCAAGAGGCCCTAACGGCGGTGGCTATTCATTTATTATGACGGGATGCCCTGCTACCAATCTCATAACAAGTGCTTATCAAAAAGGATTACTTACCAAAAAACCCGCTGCCATTGCGTATGAAATGATGAAGCAAAATCACGCACCGGGCGGCATGATCGGCGGAAAAGAGGAGATTGAATTTTATATCAGGAACGGGTATTACCCCTCCAATGCAGGCATTAGCCTTGAAATTGCTTTCCAGGATTGGGCTTTGGCGCAAATGGCGCAACAATTAGGCCGGAAAAAAGATTACAACTATTTTTTCCAACGCTCACAAGGCTGGACAAAACTTTTTGATCCTGGGCAAAAATTAATTTTCCCTAAAAAGAAAGACGGAAGCTGGTTGCATAAAAATGCATTAAGCGGAGAAGGCTGGGTGGAAGCCAATGCCTGGCAGGCAACCTGGTCGGTATCACACGGTATACCACAACTTGCAAAGATGATGGGCGGCAACGACACCCTTTGTAAAATGCTCAACTTCGCTTTTGAGCAGGCAAAAAGCCAGGACTTTGTTTTTGGTTATGGCGCAGGATATGTGAGCTATGCCAACCAGCCTGGCTGTTCAAATGCGCATGTTTTTAACCATGCAGGCAGGCCGGATTTAACGCAGTATTGGGTGCGCCGTGTAAATGAACAGGCTTATGGTGCAGTTACACCCGATAAAGGTTATGGAGGACATGATGAAGACCAGGGACAGATGGGAGGCGTAAGTGCGCTTACTGCAATTGGCTTGTTTAGTCTTGATGGCAATTGCTCCATCAATCCGCAGTACGATATTACCAGTCCTGTGTTTGATGAGGTGACCATTAAACTCAATAAAGACTATTATAGCGGCGATGCATTCGTTATTAAAACATACAATAATTCAAAGACTAATTGTTATATACAAAAAGCAGCCTTAAACGGAAACGCATTTAATCAGTATCATTTTTCGCATAGCGATTTTAGCAAAGGCGGCATACTGGAATTATGGCTGGGCGCAACGCCCAATGATAAATCAATGTCGTTTCCTTAAGAAAAAAGATAAACAAAAAGTTCTTTGACAGGTATATAATTAAAGAGGACTGTTTTATTTTTGCGGACAGGATTATAAGGGGTATATAAACTCCAGTAATAGTAACT
>JADLCD010000082.1 GCA_020847395.1 Chitinophagaceae bacterium | reverse complement strand
TGTATGGTTATTAAACCATATGGATATGCTATTTGGGAAAAAATGCAACGTCAATTAGATGATATGTTTAAAGAAACAGGTCATTCAAATGCTTATTTTCCTCTTTTTGTTCCTAAAAGCATGTTTGAAGCTGAAGAAAAGAATGCAGAAGGTTTTGCAAAAGAATGCGCTATTGTAACACATTACCGCCTTAAAAATGATCCTTCAAAAAAAGGAAAGCTGATGGTTGATCCGGAGGCAAAGTTAGAAGAAGAGTTGGTTATTCGCCCGACAAGTGAAGCCATTATCTGGAATACTTACAAAACATGGATTCAGTCATATCGTGATTTACCTATTCTCGTAAATCAATGGGCTAACGTTGTTCGCTGGGAAATGCGTACCCGTTTGTTTTTACGTACAGCGGAGTTTTTATGGCAGGAAGGGCATACAGCTCATTCAACATCAGGAGAAGCAGTTGAAGAAGCAGTAAGGATGCTGAATGTATATGCCGACTTTGTAGAAAACTGGATGGCATTACCCGTTATTAAAGGAGTAAAAACACCTAATGAACGTTTTGCCGGCGCGATTGATACCTATTGCATAGAAGCACTGATGCAGGACGGTAAGGCATTGCAGGCAGGAACTTCGCATTTTCTTGGTCAGAACTTCGCAAAGGCTTTTGATGTTCAGTTTTTGACAAAAGAAAATAAGCAGGAATTCGTTTGGGCAACTTCCTGGGGGGTATCTACCAGGTTAATTGGGGCTTTGGTTATGGCCCATAGTGATGATGAGGGATTGGTATTACCACCTAAAATCGCTCCTTTGCAGGTAGTAATTGTACCAATTTACAAAGGCGATGAACAAAAACAACTCATAGATTCGAGGGGTAAGGATTTAATGCATGAGCTTAAGTTAGCCGGCATAAGGGTTAAGTACGACGATAATGATAACTCACGCCCGGGTTGGAAATTTGCCGAGTATGAAAAGAAAGGCGTGCCGGTACGTATTGCTATCGGCGCAAGGGATATTGAAAATAATATGGTAGAAATAGCGAGACGAGATACCAGGGAGAAAAGTTCCATGAGCATGGATAATTTATCTGCACAAATATTTGATTTGCTGCAACAGATACAGCAGGATATGTTTGACAGAGCACAAAAATTTCGGGATGAAAGTATAACCCCTGCCAACACCTGGGGTGAATTTACAGACCTGATAGCAAACAAAGGCGGATTTATTTCAGCGCATTGGGATGGTACAAGTGAAACGGAAGAAAAAATAAAGGAGTTGACGAGGGCCACCATCCGCTGTATACCTTTAAATGTACAAGAAGAAGCAGGCACCTGCATATTAACAGGAAAGCCAAGCAATAAGCGGGTATTGTTTGCCCAGGCATATTAAAACATAAATATATCCAGCTGTAACTGCGTCAATATATAATAACCTCAAAACCGACAGAACCTGCGCTATAATCACTGTAGAAATTTCCATGCTTACCCAACTATAAGATTTTTTTAAAAAATATTAAAAAAGTTGGGAAAAAATTATAAAACCTGGACAAATGACCGTAAATTTGGGACATAATACAAAATGAAATGGCAAAGAAAAAAGAACACCCCATACATTCAGCAAGCATTGTAGAAGAGCCGGCAGCCATTTATTACACTGCAACTCCCCATTCAATGTTGCAAAACTTTATATCAAGGTCAATCCACTTATTGGGCATGTCAAGCTTTCCTACTTTTTCAAAAGTTAATAATTCTACTGATTTTATTTCAGTAATAAGAAGCGGAATTCCTAAAAAAGCTTTAGATAACCTGATGGATAATACAGGCATTACAGTGCCGGAAATCACTAAAATTATCAGAACCTCAGATCGCACATTAAGAAGATATGCAGCCACACAAAAATTAAATCCTGAGCAATCAGAAAGGTTAATAGAGCTGGCAAAACTGTATAGCCGTGGCGAAGAAGTATTTGGTAGTATGGAAGGATTTAAAACCTGGATGGATAGCTCCGTAATGGCGCTTGACAATAAAAAACCCAAAGAGTTTCTTGATACTTCAATAGGTATTGATTTATTAATGAACGAACTGGGAAGAATAGAGCACGGAATTTTTGCATAATGAGGAATGTTTACCGCATTAGTAAATGCATGTATATAGATGACCTTAGAGGAACGGGCGCTGCTACATTTGCAGGAAGATGGCATAGCAAAGGCACATATATATTGTATACTGCAAACTCTCCTTCACTGGCGTTGCTTGAAAGTGTTGTGCATATGGCAGGAATTCCGCTGGTTGATTATTGCATGATTTGCCTTGAAATTCCCGACGATAAAATCATGAAGACAGAAATACAAGATTTGCCCAACAACTGGTATGTTAACCCTGCGCCAGGAGCCCTGGGAATGGTTGGTGATAATTTTATCAAGCAAAATGAACATCTTGCTATAGAAATACCTTCGGCTATTATGCCTGAAGAAACCAATCTTTTGCTCAATCCCAATCACACTGATTTTTCAAAAGTAAAAGTTGTTTACAGGAGAAAGATTCCGATAGATGCACGGTTTTTCTCAAGATGAAGACACTAATCTTTAATAGCTTTCCGGTTTCAGAAGGTAGTTTTACAAATTTCTTCTTAAAGAATTTAATGAAATATTTGGGTTACTGAATCCTACTTCATAAGCTATTTCTAAAAGAGCCATTTGTGTTTTTTTCTATTAACTGCGCTGCGCATTTCATTCTTATGACACATATAAAGTCCAGCGGAGCTTTGCTGGTTAACGATAACAATTTTTTATATAATGCCACGCGGCTTTGAAAAAACTATTGTTAACTGGAATACCCCACTTGTATATATTGCATCGCTCTATAAGCCCTGTATTTAAAGGCGGGGCTTTTTTGTAGATTGGATAAAGTTTTTTCCGCAGAATGTCTATGTGTTTTACCTTGCGGTATATGAAAATAAAACCCGGGGCGATTTTTTTCTTTTTTATAACGATATGTATTTCCGGCTGGAGTCAATCTACTTTACATGGAAAAATATTTGACAGGGGTTATGATCGGGTAGTTATTGCGGCAACCGTAAAAAATGTTAATAACAATGCCATATCAATAAGTGATATGGGCGGCAACTACAAAATACCAGCCTTGTTAGGCGACAGGATTATATTTTCTTCAGTAGGTTATATTTCTGATACAATCATAGTAAAGCAATCTTTATTAACCGACGGACTCGATATATATCTTTTTCAAAACATTATTCAGCTTGAAGATGTTGATGTTGGCGGATTAAGCAAATACCAGGTAGATTCCATAAACAGAGCAGAAGAGTTCGCAGACGTTTTGGGAACCTCTAAAAGCAAATTGGTTGGTGGTAAAGGTAATACACCAACAGACGGAGTAGGTGTTACATTCAGCCCGATTACCCGGTTCTCAAAAAAGGAAAAAGAACAGCGCAGGTTTAAGAAAACATTCAACCAGCAGGAACAGGAATATTATATAGATTCAAAATTTCCATATCAATATATTTCACAGATAACAGGATTGAAAGGTGATTCCTTACAAACATTCATGTTGAATTACAGACCTTCTTATAAGTTTTGCAGAGCAAATGATAAATCAGCTATGCTGGTCTACATAAATGATAAATACAGGGAGTTCACGAATAAGACGGCTGCGCCCCAAGACAAAAATGCTAAGCGATCGCGGAAAAGGGATTAAAATTAATTTCGGTTAGCCTTCATTTCTACTTTGGCAGTATTCCTGTTATTTTTTCTATGAGTATTTTTCATTAATTGCTATCAACGATACATTAACTGTTCTCGTTCAGTAATGTTTGCTGTTAAATATTTTTTCAGAAAAAGCTTTTGTTCCTCACTTCTTTTAAGAAGATTATCTAGTTTTGATTGAAGTGCCGATGTATTATATTGAAAATTTTCTACTATTAATCCAATCTTATTGATTTTGTCTTTTGCATGGGCCACCATGGCATTAATTGGATCCAGCATTTTTTCTATTTCTTTATCTGTTTTTGCAGGAAAAAATTTATTGTTGCGATATTCCACAAATTCGTTAAAAAGAGCAGTCGCATTATTTAAATCAGCTACTGCCGCATTATATAAATTCATATTGTCTTCTTCAGCAATAATCACAATGTGCATCCTGTTATAGCTCTGCCAAACCCTGAATAATTCTTTGTCGGTATTCATTTGCTTCATCCGCCTGTCTATTGCCATATATTGCTGAAGGCTATCTGATTTAAGAAAGTTAGCAATGGAATCTTTGTAATTAAATATTGTATTATTTTTTGCCCTTTTGTATCCAACAGGTTTTTCCATCAGTTGCCAGATAGGATCAAAGGGAATATGTGATGAAATATATTGTGAAGCAGTTCCCAGGAAATAATTATTACCTGCGGGGAGTCCGGCATCCCAGGTTGGATCGCATAAATACCAATCATTGTTTACATAAACAGCGCACCAACTATGAGCGGCATTTTTGCCGGTGGCTGCAGCAGGCGCATAACCATGTATTACAAAAGATGGAATGTTCATTCTGGCAGCGAGATCAGCGAATAACACCGCAAAATTTTCACAAACACCTTTTCGTCTTCTTAATGTTGCAGTAATTTTTGCTTCATGATCAAGAGTGTTGAAATAATAAGAGCTGTCGTAATCATATTTTATATGCGAAGCTACCCAGTTATAGGCGGCCTGCAATTGATCGATTTTGTTTTTGTAAAGCGACTGAAAATATATTGCCAGGGAAGCTGCAGATTCATCAATCATTACTCTTTTTTCTGCGGTAATTTGTTTTGTAACTACTGAATCTGCATTCAATGATTGTGCATGCACTATTGGTACTAAAGCCAGCATTATACACCATATCAGCGCAAGGAGTTTCATACCCTAAATTTAAAGAAAATACATGCCATATTTAAAATTTTAGATATGGTACATTTTGCGAGGGAAGAAGACATTCATCAGTAGTGGGAGAATTATGTAAAAGAATAAGCTAAAACCAAAATTTAATTAACAAAAAAAGGTCATCATAAAAATGATGACCTTCCCATATTTAAATATTCATGTATTACTTAAGCTTAGCCAAAGCATTTTTAATACGTGCTAACGCTTTTTCAATATTCGTCATACTGTTTGCAAACGAAATGCGGATACAGGTTGGCTCCCCAAATGCGCTTCCTGTTACAGTTGACACATGTGCTGTATTCAACAAATACATACAAAGATCATCTGCATTTGCAATTACGGTATCGCCATCTTTCTTTCCAAAATAGGCATCAACTTTTGGAAACACATAAAAAGCGCCGTCAGGTACCGAGCATTCCACACCCGGAATTTCTTTCAATAAGTCCAGGATTCTTTTACGGCGTTCGGTAAATGCTTTCAGCATTTCGTGAGATGGCGTAAGATCACCGGTAAGTGCATCAATAGCAGCACGCTGCGTAATAGAGCAGGTAGCGCTGGTTAACTGTCCCTGTAATTTTTCACATCCTTTTACTATTATTGGATCAGCAGCAATATACCCCAGTCGCCAGCCCGTCATAGCAAAACCTTTACTCAAACCGTTAACAATAATCACCCTGTCTTTTATTTCAGAAAACTGTGCAATACTTTCATGCTTTCCTTTATAGTTGATGTACTCATAAATTTCATCAGAAATAATAAGTACATCCGGATGCTTTTTAAATACTTCTGCTAATCCTTTCAATTCTTCCTTTGTATATACGGAACCTGAAGGATTGCAGGGAGAAGAAAACATGAACAACTTTGTTTTTGGCGTAATTGCTTTGTCAAGCTGCTCAGGTGTGATCTTATAATTACTTTCAATAGATGACTGAATAAATACAGGTTTACCATCTGCCAAACGAACAAGCTCAGAATAGGTAACCCAGAAAGGCGTTGGAATGATAACCTCATCATCAATATCAACAACAGCTAAAATAACATTCGCCAAACTCTGTTTTGCCCCTGTTGAAGCCAATATATTTTCCGGCTTATAATCCAGGTTATTATCACGTTTCAGTTTTACACAAACGGCTTCGCGAAGATCTGCATAACCCGCAACCGGCGTATAATGGCTATAATTTTCATCAATCGCTTTTTTCCCTGAAGCTTTAACATGATCAGGAGTGTCAAAATCGGGTTCACCAAGGCTTAAATCTATTACATCTACGCCTTTGGCTCTTAATTCACGGCCAAGCTTAGCCATCTTCAATGTTTCAGGCTCATTGAACTTTTGTAATCTCGACGAAAGTTTCATTTAATGATGATATTTTATATGTTACTGGTTTAAAAAAGCCAGCAAAACTACGGTAAAAAATGTATTCAGATTATATAATAATCTGTAGTAGATGTGAAATGACAAAGGTATCTCGCATCTTTCATTTTACCTCTCACGCTTCTCTTAGATGTACTGGTTAATAATATTTTCCAGCCATTCCTGCTTACCGCTGGTTTGCTTTGGCTCACCATTTTCAGCAGCATAATTTCTAAGATCTTCAAGGCTTAATTTTCCTGTTTCAAAATCTTTTCCTTTACCACTATCGAAAGAAGCATAGCGATCCTTCCTGAATTTTTTATAAGGAGATTTTTGCAGAATATTATCAGCTATAGCCAAAGCTCTTGCAAAGGCATCCATACCGCCTATATGAGCATGGAAAATATCTTCGAGATCGGTAGAGTTACGTCTTGTTTTAGCATCAAAATTTACACCGCCACCGGCAAAGCCGCCTGCTTCAAGAATGATCAATAAACATTCAGCTAATTCATTCAGATTTACAGGAAATTGATCCGTATCCCAACCATTCTGGTAATCGCCGCGGTTGGCATCCATACTGCCGAGCATACCATTATCTGCAGCTACCTGCAATTCGTGTTGGAAAGTATGTCCCGCAAGTGTTGCATGATTTACTTCAAGGTTTAATTTAAAATCTTTATCCAAACCATATTGACGCAGAAAACCAATAACTGTTGCGCTGTCGTAATCGTATTGATGCTTTGTTGGTTCGCATGGTTTAGGTTCTATAAAGAAGGTTCCTTTAAAACCATTTTTACGGGCATAGTCGCGGGCAATAGTAAGGAACTGACCAAGGTGATCCAGTTCGCGTTTCATGTTTGTATTCAGCAGCGTCATATAACCTTCTCTTCCTCCCCAAAAAACATAGTTTTCACCATTGAGCGCAATCGTAGCGTCTAACGCATTTTTAACCTGTGCGCCTGCATAAGCTACTGAAGCAAAATCAGGATTGGTAGAAGCGCCATTCATATAGCGCGGATTTGAAAACACGTTAGCTGTGCCCCAAAGTAATTTAACGCCGCTGGCTTTTTGTTTTTCTTTTAAATAGTCAACTATCGCTTTTACCCTGCCTTCATATTCAGAGAGAGAATTTCCTTCGTCAATCAAATCAATATCATGAAAACAATAATAAGGCACGCCCAGTTTGGTAATAAATTCAAAAGCAGCATCCGCTTTATCTTTGGCTCTTTGTACTGCATCAGCATTTTCATCCCAGGGAAATTTTTTTGTTCCGGGTCCAAAAGGATCAGCACCCGTGCCGCAGAATGTATGCCAGTAAGCCACCGCAAAGCGAAAATGATCTTTCATTGATTTACCGGCTACTACCCTGTTCTCATCATACCACTTATAAGCAAGTGGATTATCAGATTGCGGACCTTCATACTTAATCTTTCCTATACCAGGAAAATATTCCCTGTTGCCTGTAATAATGCTCATATTGCTGAATATTTTTTTGAACAAATAATCGTTACCCTCAATTTTTAAGGGTGCTAAAGATAATATATTATCATTAAAATTTACCCTGATAAAGGCTAATCAGGGAAATATGTGTAAAAATGACAATTATTATGTTGAATTGCTATTGTCTATTCTTTTTTTACCAACACCACCCTACTGCGGTCGGCTTTGTATATCTGATCGTAGAATTTTACAAGATCGTTATAATCGGAGGCGGGAAATTCACCACCATTTTTTTCAATATACCTGTAATAAATAAGCTCATTCCCTTTTAATTCAGTTGAGCATTGGAACTTTCCAAATTTGCTTTCCAATTTTAAGGATGCAGGAAGTGCTTCCAATATATAACCTTGTGGTATTTCTACAACAGTCGTATCGATGTCAATATAATCCATACCCAGGGAAATAGGATATTTTCTATCCTCACTTGTTTTTAGCTTAGTGTAGGCGCGGCTAATAACATTGGGTATTACAAATAACCGTTTACCTGTTTGAGGAGAGTAATTCAATGCTTTTACTTCAAGATGCTCCTTCAGCGTAGGCAGGGGTGCCTTATCTTCCATAAAACTGAAATTCACAACATCATAATGCGGCAAATCTATTTGCTGTTTCAAAAATTCGAGTTGCTTATCATGTGAAAGGGAATTGAAAATTCCATGCCTCTGGTCCTGTTGTAATCCGCTATAAGAAGAATTAATATTCATGGTGAGCATTCCATCCTCTCCTATTTTTCCGTTTATCTTTCTTACCCGTAAATTTTGTTGTTTGGTATATTTAGGAGTCTTTACAAGCTTACCGCCTGCCTCATCAACTAATAACACGTATCGGTCATCCGTAAAACCACCAAGGTATCCGGTAGGTATAATCTGATTTGTACATTCAAGCCAAACAGTATCTTTTTGCAAGGGAACACAAAGTATAATATGATCAAACGGATCATAAGGAAAATCCTTTAGCATATAATTTTCTCCCCGACCGGATTTTACCAACGTATAATTCGATTTAATACCTACTTCCTTTAGTAATGAATACATGTAATTAGATAGTGCCTTGCAATCGCCGTATTTTTTTGTAGCAACAAAGGTTGCATCGTAGGGTTGTTGCCCACCAATGCCTAATTGGATGCTGATATACCGGGTATTTTGCTGCATGTATTCATATAATGCTTTTATCTTTTCCTTATCCGTTTTTAACCCATCTGCCAATTCATGTACTTTTTGTTTTATGTTATCAGGAAGTTTATCCCGCCCTTTATTCAATTGAGCATTGAATTTTCCATATTCTTCCCACGTAGACATATCGCCTTCGTAGTCTTCTAACTTAAATTTATTAGGTGCTGTATATACGGTAGGAACAATATAATCCCAGGAAGGACTTGCATATTCCAATTCTATCGGTTGTAAGTTTTTTACTTCCCACCTGTACGTTTTATTTGCCTTATCGGTTCCTGACACAGGAGATCCCTTATAATTAAGGGCTTTATACCGAAAGCTTATATCAGATGGAACTACGATTGTTAATGCGCTTTGTTCCACGGCATACTTTTCTCTTTTCAGAGGTTGCCAATGAGGGTAGCTATAGGTTCCGTTGGTTTGTAATTCAATTTCATATTCAACAGTATATGGATATAATTTATGGTAAAAACCAAATACTTTATATCGAATATCATCTGCAAGTGTTCCTCCTTCAGTACCACTTACATCTTTAATATCGCTTTTCTTAAGTCCTTTTATTTTTTTCCCATTAACATCAAATAAGGTAGCATCGATTGAATTAATGAAATGCAACTTATCATATCCTAAATATAAAATTGAATAACGATCACCATTTTCATTCAGAACAGTAATTGCATATTTTATTTTTGTAACACTTTTCCCAAGATTTATTACCTCAAAACGCGTCTCATCTAACCTCATTACCACATCAGCATTCTTCATCAATGCTTCGGGTATCTTGCTCACCGCATAATCTCCATCGCCGGCAAAGCCGCTTACTGCAGCAACTAATGTTATTACTGTTAAAAGAAATTTTCTGTATAGCATGAAATTATTTTTTCTTTTTCAGAACAATTGGCTCAGCATGTTTTTTTACTACATAACTGAAAAATTCACGGAGGTCATTGTACTCTTCCGGTCCGTAAGTTGAACGATTGATTTTAAGCCTTGACCGCAGGCGTATTGCTTCAGGCGTTTTATCTATCAGGTATTCAAAAAATCCGTCTGACTCTCCGAAATTTACTTTGGTTGATTTCGGTAATTCCTCTACGGTATAATCTGAGGGTATCTCAAGATTAAAAATATATATTTCATCAAACACATAAGGCATCTCAACGGGATAATACCGTTCCGCAGCTTTAAAAACATTCTCTTTATATCCCTCATTCATCATCGGGCTGAAGTAAATAATATCTTCATCCAGCTTCAGGGTAAAATCATATTCCACTTTTATGGATTGATCGAGATCTTTTAAATTTTCAATTTTTTTATCTGCCAGCTCCATTTCACCGGTATAAGAAGATTGAATATTCTTAAAAAATGTTTCTTCTCCCTTGTCTTTTATTTTCGATCTTGCACTTAAAGATTCATAATAACCCATGTTTGAGGTAAAATGCCCTGTCCATTCTCCGGGTTTTTCGCTGCGAACAAAAACGCTAACCAGCTTTTTTTCATTTAAAGAATCAGGATTAAAATACATCGCATTTGCTGTTTCCGGAAAGATTGCTCTTGCATGCCCGTTGTAGCATTCATCTGAAAGGTGGTTAAAACCCAGCGAAGGATCTGTAGCATCAAGATTATAGCTTTTATCATTTATGGTAACACCACAGATTACATAATTAAATCTATCAATCAGCGGATAAATTTCGTTTGTATAACCATGTCCTCGTGTACTCAGCAGTATAGGATACGCATCTATGTCTTCGTGCTTAAGCATGGCAACTAATAGTAAATTAATATCAGCCACATAGCCGTTTTTATTTTTGTCAGTAGTTTTTAGAGATGTTGATAATAAAATTCCTCGTTTGCCGGTGCAGGTAAACCTATCCCTTACATAGGCGTAAATTTTACGCGTTTTTTCAAGTTTATCACTAACGCCTGCCGTTATTGGCTTCATCTCATCATCAAGCCAGTTATTATTTTTAGTAAGTGAAGTTCCAAAATCTTCATTTTTCATCAGCAATGTTGCCAGGCTTCCCCAATTACCCATTATGTCTTTAACCGGTTGTTGGGGAAGCCTGTATTGCGAAAGTTGAAATTCAACTTTTGCTACATGATTTTGCAAAGTAGAAGTAAAGCTTTCTTCTTTTAAAGCAGGTACATTTTTAGCTATCCATTTATGTGCGGCAACATTTGCAGATATGTTGGTATGCGAAGTGCCTGAAGTTCCGGAAGCATTTGAAACATTATAAGATGACCTCATAGTTTCTACGGTATGCTCCAAAGGAAAATGCCCCTGCGACAAAAAAACATAATTAAAAAACTCTGGTATTCTCACTTCGTATTGACTCCATAATACCGGGTAATCGCCCTGGAACTCCCAGGGTTGAAGATTTTGCAGGAAATCAGATATCAGGTTATAACTATACTCTATAATGCAGCCTTCTTTTACACCGGGCAGTGTAAACTTTACCCGAATACGGTTTTTATCAAGTTTATCTTTAAAGATGGATTTTTTATCAAGTTCCGTTTCCACCACCTTACCTCCTTCCAATGTATAGGTAATAGCTTTTACATTCTGCAGTTTTTCTTCGTTCTGGCCGGAAAAATACAGTGGGATCTCCACGTTTGCTGCATCGAACCCATTCTTGTTCAATATCTTTATACGGGTATGGCGTTTATAATTCAGGGAAAACCACCCATCATTATTTCCATCAAATTCCGAACTGCCAATATCTGCAATTACTACCGCATTGGCTCCGGTGTCAAACTTATTTTTTGAAAGATCAAAATCAGCAGAAGTTACTTTTCCAAACTTAATATTTAATTTATCCTGGGCAATTAGGTAATTTTGTACAAACCAAAACAGCACAAGTAACAGGTGTTTAAATTTCATGATTATTTAGTTTAGGATTGTGTGAATACGAAGATATTGTGTTTTATAATTACTAAAACTTTTTACTAAAATTTTTATTTGACACTATTTGGCAATTCAAATATTATTAAACAGATAGCAACGAAATTAGGCTTTGATTATTGCGGTATTGCACGGGCGTTGCCATTGGATGATGATGCCCGGCGCCTTGAAACATGGCTTAACAAAGGTTATAATGGCAGCATGCAATACATGGAAAATTACTTTGAATTAAGAGTAAATCCCCAGAAATTGGTACCGGGTGCAAAGTCAGTTATTACATTGCTGCTCAATTATTATCCTTCTGATGTATCACCTGCAGGTACCGATGTTCCCAAAATTTCAAAATATGCCTGGGGTAACGATTACCATGAAGTAATAAAGTTAAAACTTAGATTATTTGTGGAGCAGTTAAAAATACAGATAGGTGATGTGAATGGAAGGGGATTTGTAGATTCAGCCCCGGTGCTGGAGAGAGCCTGGGCACAGCGCAGTGGTTTGGGGTGGATTGGAAAAAACGGTAACCTGATTAATAAACAATCCGGATCTTTCTTTTTTATTGCCACACTTATTGTAGACCTGGAATTGGAATACGATGATCCCATAGCAAAGGATTTTTGCGGCACCTGCACCAAATGCATTGATGCCTGCCCTACAAATGCTATACTTGATGACCGGGTGATAGATGGCAGTAAATGTATTTCTTATTATACTATTGAACTGAAAGATGTATTGATACCCGGGAATATGAAGGGAAAATTTGATGACTGGATGTTTGGCTGCGATGTTTGCCAGGATGTTTGCCCCTGGAACAGGTTTAGCACGCCTACTAATGAAACGCAATTTACACCCATACCTGTGATCCTCGACTTCACAAAAAAAGACTGGGAAGAAATGACAGAAGAAAGTTTCAAAAAAATATTCAGGCATTCGCCTTTAAAGCGATCAAAATTTCAGGGAATAAAAAGGAACTTAAAATTTATAAGTAAAAATTAGTTTTAAGTAAATACCAGCATATTAATCAGGTGCATTTCATAAAGAAATTGATAACTTCACCACTAAAGCGCATTTTTAATTTATATGAAAGAAGTTGTAATTGTATCAGCAGTTCGCACAGCTATCGGAAGTTTTGGAGGAAGTTTAAAAGATATTTCTGCAACAAAGCTTGGCGCTATTGCAATTAAAGGCGCCTTAGCGAAAGCAGGTGTAAAGCCATCAGACGTGCAGGAAGTATTAATGGGTTGTGTAATACAGGCAAATCTTGGACAAGCGCCTGCCAGGCAGGCAGCAAAATTTGCAGGGTTGCCAAACGAAGTGGTTTGCACTACTATTAATAAAGTTTGCGCCAGCGGTATGAAGGCAATTGCGTTGGGCGCACAAAGTATAATGTTGGGTGATGCTGATATAGTGGTAGCCGGCGGTATGGAGAGCATGAGCAATATTCCTTTTTATGCAGATAGTGTGAGATGGGGAAACAAATACGGCAATACAACTTTGATTGATGGTTTGGCAAAAGACGGTTTAACGGATGTGTATGATGGTAAGGCAATGGGACTTGCGGCTGAATTATGTGCAAGCGAATGTGGTATCAGCAGAAAAGAGCAGGATGAGTTTGCAATTGAAAGTTATAAACGCAGTCAGTCTGCCTGGGAAAAAGGTTTATTTGAAAATGAAATTGTTCCGGTAGAAATACCACAGAGAAAAGGAGAACCCTTAATATTTGCTAAAGACGAGGAACCTTATAATGTAAAATTTGACAAGATTCCAACGCTTAATCCTTCCTTTCAAAAAGACGGTACAGTAACTGCTGCCAATGCTTCTACATTGAATGATGGTGCTGCCGCGTTGTTATTGATGAGTAAAGAAAAAGCTGAACAACTGGGGCTGAAGCCGATTGCTACAATTCTTTCTTATGCTGATGCAGAACAGGCGCCGGAATGGTTTACCACAACGCCTGCTATAGCTGTACCAAAAGCTGTTGCAAAAGCGGGGCTTAAAATGAGTGATATCAATTATTGGGAATTAAACGAAGCGTTTTCGGTTGTTGGTATTGAAAATACAAAGCGTATGAAACTTGATCCTTCAAAAGTGAATGTGCATGGTGGCGCGGTATCTATAGGGCACCCGTTAGGGGCGAGCGGAGCAAGAATAATCGTGACGCTTATAAATGTGCTTAAAGCTAATAAGGCAAAATATGGCGCGGCAGGTATTTGTAACGGCGGGGGTGGTGCAAGCGCTATGGTTATAGAGTATACGGGAAGCTGATTTTAATACTGAGATATTTAAAATATATGTTTACCCTTATTTTTTTGATTGAAAAATAATGTGATTTTACTTCGTTATTTAACCCGTCAAGGTTAATTTTATTACGTATCAATCATTTAACTGTATGAAAAAGATCCCTTTGTTATTCCTGCTTACTATTTCCTTTACATTTGGTTTCTCGCAAAGTTTTATGCATGGTGTAGGTGTGGGCATGCCTATAGTTGATTTTCCAAAGGTTGGTATAAATGCCGGCTTTGCGCTTACCTACGAACCGCGATTGAATTTCGTAGAAACAGAAGCACTTTCTGTTTCAATTAGCATCCCTGTGAGTATAGGTTTTACCGGAAGTAAAGGTCGTAATACCTTTACTTTTATTAGTTCTTCTGATACATACATCCTCAATTTTATGTTGAATGCACCCGCTATCATAAATTTAAATGTTGGTGCGGGTTCAACAAAGGAAAACAATAAGAGATTTGGTTTTTTTGTAGGCGGAGGATTCGGCTATCACTATGGTGGTTACAGTCTGGAAAATGAAAACGCTGATAGTTTTTTTCAATTTACGACCTATACAAAAAAATATGGTAGTTCTTTTGGGCCCGCAGGTAACCTGGGATTGCGTTTTGCCGTAGGCAGCCATCAAAAAAATATTGAAGCAAGACTATCGTATATGAAAGCGATAAGCGAAAGCAAAACCGCAGTATACGGGGTTGCTGCACTGTTTAACTTTTAGTGAATGTGGTGAATGGTGAATAGTGAATAGTCGATAGTGAATGTTATTGGCAATAAAGATGATTCTTTGCATCATCTTTATTGCTATTTGCTTTTATCATACAAATATTTCCGCCATCATACATCTGGCACTGCCACCGCCATTGGTTTCTATGGTGTTTAATGGCGCATGAATGATCGGGTTAAATGCTTCTAAACTTTTTATTTGTTTGTTGGTTAATGAATGATATGCCTGTGATGACATTACCAGGAACTGTTCTCCTTCAGTATTTTTTACCTGCAGCATATTGCCTGCAAAATGGTTCATCTGGTTAAGTGTAATAGTAATTATTTTTTTTCCGGTCATATTGATGGCGTCTTTCAAGCCATCTCTCTCTTTCCGGCTTTTTATACTTTCCAAACAAACCACTACATATTTATCTGCCACGCACATCATTACATTGGTATGATAAACAGGAGTATTATTTTCATCTGTTGCGTGAAATACAACCGGTAAATATTTCATTTTTCTGCAAAAATCATCCAGCACATCTATATATGTTCTTGGCGACAGGCATGCATAAGCGATGCCGTTTTTCCTGTCAAGTACCATGCTCCCTGTACCTTCAAGAAATTTATTATTTTCTTCATACGGAGTGAGATTAATTATTTTTTCAATGCCGTATTTATCCTTTAGCATTTGCAGTAATGCCGGTTTACGCTCAAATCTTCGGTTAGGTGCATACATAGGATAAAGACAAATAGTATTTCCATGAAAAGATATCCAGTTGTTAGGAAAAATAGAATCTGGTGTGTATGGAAAAGGCGTATCTTTTACTACGGTTACATCAATATTATGTTGCCGGAGTAATGATACAAAGTATTCAAATTCTTCTAACGCTTTTTGCTGGGCATTTTCGGTTTTTCCTTCTACCTGGAAAGCATTGTTGCCAGCGGTTTCTGCATTAAAGCTGAAATTTACCGGTTGAATCATTAATATATGTGAAGTTGTTTGCATTGTTGATCTTAGTGATATTATGTATTGAATAGAATACTGTGTAAAGAGATGAAAATTCGTGCATTCATGGTACTCCTGTTATAATTCATCACGCAGCAAAGGCATGCTCATACAATGAAAACCTCCTCTTGCCCTTGATAATTCAGCAGAAGGAATTAAAATCAAGGTATCTTTTATGTCTTCTATTGTTATACTTCCCTTCTCAACATTATCGATTATTTCTTTTACACCGGCTACTTTAAATCCATGCTCTTTAAAAGCATCAGCGGTTTTATTATTACGGTCGTAGCCTAATACTACCCCTTCTTTTAAAGCAAGCAAATTGCAGGAATCTGTCCATTGCTCTCTCACATCAAATGGAAATTGATTATTGCCTGAATAGATAAATGATATCCTGCCTTTACAGTCTAAATCATTTTTACTTATATTGATGAGCAGGTCTTCGAGATTATCAAAATAAACAGGTTCTGAAATACTGTTTTTATGAAACTGGGTTATGGATAAATTGTTTTCTTTTCCATTTAATTCGAGTATATGCTGCACAGGATCTGAGTTTTCGTGCCGTATCGTTTTCCTGGAAAAATTTCCAAGCATCACCCACATATCTTTTTTTACCTGTGTAAATATCGTATCAATGTGCATGTAATCTCTCTTACGTGGAATTTTAACCACGCTCACTTTTTCCACAAGATTTTTTTCAAAAACAATTTTTATTACCTGTTGTGCAGCTTCCATACTTGTGCGCTCACTTACACCAACCAGCAAATGATTTTTGCTTACAACCATCACATCACCTCCTTCGAGTGTTACGCGTCTTTCATCAGCATCGGGCATAAGAAAATGGCGGTAAATATCCGATAGCTCAATTACTTTATCCTGGTAACTGGCAAAAAGCTGATGATTAAAAAATATATACTTGGTAAGCAATGCTTCCCTTGTTCTTGCTGCCTTAGCCGGTTTATTTAAAATGATATGATCTTTCACAACAATACCAATATCCCTTGTAAATATAAGATTAGGTACAGGAGGAAAAATCATTGTTTTATCAGACATACTGCCTGTAATAAAAACTTTTGCCAGCTGCAGTGCTTGTAATTTCAGTAAGTCTTTTTGTATGAGATAGGAGCAATTTTCTATTGCACATACGCTTGCAACCAGCTTTGCTTTGATTGTTTCATCTTCAAGAATGTCAGAGAGCAAGCTTTGCCATTCTATTACTTTATCTGATTTGAAAAAGCCAGGATGCTCAGGTTTATAAAAATTCCTGCAGCTTTTTGCATCATCTATATCATTGAGCCTGCCTTTTATCTTTTTTTCATCAAGAAAATACAAAAGCAGCTTGGTATAGTAATCATATTCATCTTTACGTATTGTTTCAAGATGAACAATATCTTCAAAAAGCCAGTCCTGCGCTTTTGAAGGAACAACTTTTCCAAGCCCGCTATCGGGTGTATGCACCAATACTCTTCGCAGCGTTCCTATTTCAGAAGTAACATTAATGTCTCCTGTATTTTTATTGCTATTCATATACTGTAAATGTAGATATTTAAAGATGCAGAAAAAAAATTCCAGCCGGTTAACTATTTATAATGTATGCATGCTTTCAATATATCTTAACATTTTATTTTAAACATTCAGGAATAATATTTGTCTGAAATTAATGTGTAACAAAATGCTACACATTTACGTTAAAACCAAAAATGAATAATTATGAAAAGGCTATTTTTACTCCTTTTGCTTCCGGTATTTATATTTTCATCCTGCAAAAAAGAAGTTACACAGGTACAAAAGGTGGATCAGGCATTTTCTGCAGTATACACTATTAATGCTGCAGACTGGAAAACTTCAAACAATGGGAAATCTTATTCTGTTGAACTGGATGTACCCGAATTGGATGATGTAGTTTATCAGGATGGCGCAGTACTTGTATACCTGTCCTTCAGCGGAACCTCTTATTACGAAGCGCTGCCGCAGGTTTTTGATGGCATTACTTATGGCGCTGTTCATGGAAATGGTTATGTGAGTATAGATATGAGTGCAATTGATGGTGCAAACATTAATCCCCCCGGTCAACCTGTATCTGCAAAAATCATCTTGATAGATGCTACACGTTTGGCGTTGAAAAAAGATATTAACCTTAAAGATTTGCAGGCAGTGGAAAAAGCGTTCAATATTAAGAATTAGTAATTGGAGTATGTAATATATAAAAGCCGCCTCCTGTAAGGCGGCTTTATTGTATTTATATGGATTATTTTTATTATCAGTTCACTATTGCCAGTGCAATACCATCATGATATTTACTGCCCACTGTTTGAATAATAGTGGCAGTTACATTTTTTGTTTCGCTTAAAAGTTTGATAAAACGCTGAACGCCTTTTACATTTTCATCTGTACTGTTTTCATCAAGAATATTTCCTTCCCTAACTACATTATCAACAATAATTAAGGTGCCTGGTTTTGATAACTGCAAAGCCCATTGAAAATATTCAGCATAAGGCTCTTTGTCTGCATCAATAAAAATTACATCAAAAGGCCCGGCATTTTCTGATTTCATTTTAGGCAGTTCTTCCAGCGCATTGCCTACGCGAATAGAAACACTTTCAGCCAACCCCGCCTTCGTAATATTCGCACTTGCAACATCCGCATGATACTGATCAATTTCGAGAGAGATTAATTTCCCCCCGGCATTAAGCGCTCTGGCAAGCCAGATTGTGCTGTACCCGCCAAGGGTGCCTATCTCTAAAATTTTTGAGGGATTACGCAGTTTAGCCAGTATATGCAAAAATTTGCCCTGGTTTTGTGAAATGCTTATCTGCGGAAGTCCATTATCTGTAATCGCTTTTTTAGTAGCTGCCAGTGCTTCATCTTCCTGTGCAAAAAGCCGGTCAATAAAATTATCAACGGAGCCAAAAATATCGTCGCTCATAATTCAGTTATATTTTTCCGAAGATAAGTAATACTTTTTGGGGCAATTAAAATCACCGCAACAATCCAATATCTATTTTTTAAAAAATAATTTATCAGCAGGTATAAGCTGTTTTGTTGTTCCCGGACCTTTATAAAAAGCATCTAACCAATAGCCGCCGTCTGCATTAAAAAATTCAATACGTATAGGGTGTTTACCTGCTTCAAGTGTAATTTCGCCAGATGCTTCTTTTACGCCATGATTCCCATCATTATTCACCACTTTCTTATCATTAATATACAAACCACTACCATCATCTGATTGGGTATAAAATTTATATTCACCCGGTGCATCAATTTGTATATAACCTGTAAATACCAATCCAAAACAGCTATTGTCTTTGCTTAGTAAACTATCGGTAATTTTGCTGTCAATAAAAAACTCATGACTGTTCCATTGTTTTGTAACAGAAAGTTTGCCGAATAAAGGCAACTGCTTCCAGCCATTGCCTTTATAAAAAGCAACCGACAAACCCGAATTTGCCTGTGGTTTCAATACCCTGAAATAAGCAGTACTCACAGCGCTTTCATTTCCCTTATCATCAAAAGCTTTTGCCTGTACTATAGCCGTATTATCAACAGTAAATGGATCTTTATAAACAGGCGAACTGCTATCCGGTATGCTGCCATTTAACGTATAATGGATAATACTATTTTCAGCCCAGGTTTTCATACTCACTTTAGCAGGTTCATTAATATACAATCCGCCGGCTTGCTGGTATAAATTTCGTTTTGGATAAATGGTAGGCGTTACAATCACTTCTTTTCCTTTCCATAAATTGGCAGGTTCATCAAAGTCCTCAAAGGCCGGCTTAATGGGCCTGCCTATCCATGCATAAGGCGGTGTAAGGTGAAATGCAAACGCGATGGTAGCGGCAAGATCATAAGTATATACCTGTTGCTGAATTTTGTATCCCTTTTTAGTATCTTTTCCATACAGTATCATGGCAATCTCACCTTCTTCCGGTGTTGGCCCGCCGTGCCCTTTGCCAATACCACCATGATCTGCAGTAATAATCACCAGTGTTTGCTGATCAATACCTGCCTCTTTTATACTCTTCAAAATTTCTTTTACCAATGAATCTGTTTTACTCACCGCGGCATAATATGCAGGCGTGCCGTGTCCATCATGATGGCCGGCATGATCTACATGATCAAAATGTACAAAACCAAATGTTGGTTTCTTTTCCTTGATGTATTTTGTAAAATCGGCAGCGGTTGAATCTTCTGTAGAAAAATGCTTATCATAATTCACCGCCTTCTTTTCAAATAATCTTCCAAAGTCACCCCAGTGATATACTGCTCCAATTTCCGCATCAGGTTTTTGGGTACGGATTAAACCGAATATAGTCGGAAAAATACCTTCTTCGCCTGCAACCACCGGGGGAAGCGAGTGCTCATCTCTTTGCCAATCATTATTTATAACACCATGCTGTTCCGGGCCTGCGCCCATAATCATGGAAGCCCAGTTTTGGCTGCTCGCAGTGGTTAATACAGTTCGCACATTCCATTTTACCGCGCCGTTGACAATCATACTATCCATAGTAGGCGTTTCCGCGTTTCTAATTCCATCAGGGCTTAATCCATCCACACCAATTACAATTACATGCTCAATACCTTGTGGAAACTTTTCAGTTGTGCTGTTTTTACATCCCAAAAACGAAAGAGAAATTAAAAGTGCCGGTAAAATAATTCTTTTCATGCTTATGAGTTTAAGTATATGAAACTGCTTTGCACAGGAAGCAAAATAATCCTTCAATATGAAAAAAAGGTTAACAAAGGCTAACCAAAAAGTTAAGTAATATTAAAGATAGGAAACAGCGGCGAGTTTTGAAGTTTTAAATTGCTCTTTTAAAAGTATCTCTTCATTTTTTTTGCGGGGGTATGCAAAAATAAAACCTGTAGACTGTAATTTTTTATGAAACGGCTATAGAATTACGGAGGAGCGTTTCTTGCGGCGCTCACTGCTTACCGACAGGCAGGCGTTCATCTGCATATCATTGGGGAGCAACGTTGCTATATCGTATAATATCAAGTATGGCTACCGGCGGCATAAACCGCTGTTCATTTTCAGGCTGCAAATGAATTCTTTCTACCACATCCATCCCTTCTACCACTTTACCAAACGCCGCGTATCCCTGCCCGTCATGATTATTGACGCCGCCATAGTCAAAGCCAGGTTCATCTTCCACGCAAATAAAAAACTCTGAAGTAGCGGTGCCCGGTTCATTCCTTGCCATAGATATAATGCCGCGGGTATGCAGTATGCCGGTTTTATTGGTAGGCTCATGCGGAATAGGTTTAAATTTTTCTTTTGAATCAGGATTTGCCTGCCACACCCCACCCTGTATTAAATAAGAATGAGGAGCGCCGGTAACCTGGTTATCTCTGCGCAATACCCTGTAAAAAGAAGTGTTTTTAAAATACCCCGAATCAATATTCTGAAGAAAAGCAGCTACTGTAAGCGGCGCTTTCTGCGGATATAATTCCACTTTTATATCTCCGAATTTTGTCTGAATTACTATTACCGGGTTATCATATTTTTTTTCAGAGGCGCAGCTATGTATGCCCATCTGCAATATTACCAGGGCAATCAAAAGGCTGGAAAAAACTATTTTTTTAAAACAGGAAGATTTGTTTTTCATACAGCAAAAGTATTGCGTTTTATCGCTCTAAAAAGCTACTCAAAGCAGCGCTGTTTTTTTATAAATAATCTCCCTTAACTCATTTTTCTTTTTAGCCTGTATTATTTTTGTTGGAAACCCGGAAAATAATAATACCATGATTACACCCCGGGCCCCTCACCTTACACCCTATTTCACCTTCTTTCTTCTTTCCATTATTTCTCTCCATGTAGTAATAATAATTCCTTCTTTTTCAAGGTTTTTTTTAAACTGCGGATCCATCATTGCCAGCATATCCCCTTTTCTTCGTGTACCCGATGCTGATATATGCTGAAAAATTTCAGAAGGATTGGTGCAATGCATTAAAACCATTGTTAGTCCGGGCTTTAGCGAAGCAATGGTTTCCGTATATTTTTTAGTATAAAATGCCTGTAAGGCTTTGTCAGATTTTTGGGCTTCTTCAGGTATATCCCAGTTTCCACTATTGTTGTGCAGATCATCCAGTACCGGCAGTCCTGCATTCCAAACCATTTTACCAACGGCTTCAGCCCTGTCTAATATTGCCGGTGCTTTCAATTCCATACCTTCTTTCCATTTGCCTGCTTTTTGTAATTCCTTTTTCTGCCGTTCTATATAATCTGCACGCAGGTAAGTATTATGACCCGCCGGCAGCATTACGGGGATTTTCTTTTCAATCCCAAGCTTTATGTATTTTTCCAAAAAAGCTTCAGAAGCAAATAATGTACCCATGTGAGAGTCCATATGGGTAGGAACAAAACCAATAGTAAGTGCGCTGTCCAGTTGTGCCCTTATTTCTTTATCCACTTCTTCTGCCGAAGCGTGCTGCACTACCTCTTCTGCTTCATGCCACATAGCGCCTTCCTCATCAACCAAACCTGGTGTTGCCGGTTTTCCCATTAATGGCGGCCAACGGTAGTTATTCCACTCTGATGTAAGCGTAAGATGTAATCCGCCATCATGCGTTGGATTTGCCTTTATATATTTTACAATCTGTGGCACCCAGGGGCAAGGCATCATTACACTAAAAGAAGAAGCAACGCCTTTATCTATGGCATTCTTTACGCCCTCGTTTGAATCGAAAGACATGCCTGCATCATCAACATGCAAAACAATTACCCTTGCGCCTTTTGGCCAGCCAAGTTTTTCAGCGTAAGTAGGTTCCTGGGCTATAGATAATGTAGCAATTAGCAGGGTTGATAAAAAAAGAAAACAGTATTTCATAATAATATGATGTTAGAAAAAAGAGGTTTTAACGAAAAGCAAATACTCATATACCGGTAGTTTCCCGTTTTGAAATCAACAGGTAAATCTATCATGAACCTTTGTTGTTTTCTTACACAGGTTTTCTTTAATCTTCTTTCACCAATTTCTTTTCCAGATCTTCTAATGAAACGCCTTTTGTTTCGGGCATAGCGGTTAACACCCAAATTAATTGCAGCACCATCATAAATGCAAAAAAGGCGAAAATAGGCCAGGGATTTTGGCCGAATATACCTTTATCTTTATCAAGAAAGATTGGTACAAGCAGCGTAATTATAGCAGCAAAAACCCAGTGTATGCTTGCACCAAATGATTGTCCTAATGCTCTTATTTTGTTAGGGAAGATTTCTGAAATAAATACCCATATTACCGCGCCCTGCCCCATGGCATGCGATGCAACAAATAACAGCAGGGAAAAAAGCAGAAAGCCTGCACCGGCCTCTGCCTTAAAAGCGTAAGCCACCATTGCAAGGCTGATAATATACCCAAACGACCCGATAAGCAATAACATTCTTCTGCCTGCCCTGTCAATAAGATATAAACCTACAAAAGTGAAAATAAGATTAGTACCGCCGATTGCTATTGAATTAAACAACGATTCTTTGGAAGCCAGGCCTGCGCGTTCAAGAATTTCAGGGGCATAATATAAAATGAAATTTATGCCGGACCATTGATTAAAGAATGCGATCATAAATGCAAGCCATATAATTTTACTATACTTCGCACTGAAAAAACCCTGCTTACCGGCTTTCGTTTCATGCTGTATGCTTTTTGAAACTAAAGCAACTTCTTCTTCCGGATTTTCAATACCAAGATGTTTCATTACGCCAATAGCAGCGGCGTTATCTTTTTTTCTTGCAATCAACCAGCGCGGGCTTTCAGGAATCCTGATCACCATCAACGTATATATAATTGAAGGAACAGCCATTATACCAAGCATCCAGCGCCAGTCATGATCGCCACCAATGCCTTGAAAAAAATAATTGGAAAGATAGGCTATCAATATACCAAGCACGATATTGAACTGGTACATAGCGCCGAGCCTGCCCCTTGTGGCAGGTGTTGATATTTCAGAAATATACGTGGGCGCCGCTACAGAAGAAACGCCAATGCCCACTCCGCCAATAAACCTGAAAAATGAAAATGTATAAGGATCCTGCGCCAATGCCGAACCAATTGCGGAAACAGAAAACAACAATCCCACCCAAAATAAAACTTTTTTACGCCCATATTTTTCTGTTGGTATACCGCCGAATATTGATCCTACAACCGTTCCCCACAATGCCATAGACATTATAAATAAGCCATGAAACCAGGGCGAAGTATGCCACAGCTCTTTAATAGGCAGATTAGCGCCTGATATAACTACTGTATCAAAACCAAAAATAAAACCTGCGAGTGCGGCTGTAAGTGATATTCCGAAAAGATTTACACCACCTTTTGCGGCAGAAGCATCGTTAGGGGAAAGTTGCATGTTTTTTTGTGATGAATATAGTTACTTTTTCATTGCAAGTAATAGTTACATTATAAATTTTTACTTCATATTTAATTGCCATTATTCGTCTGACCTCTTCACGGAGTAGCGGGGGGAGATGTGAATAGGCAATGGTGAATAGTGCATCCGGTAACTTGCAACTTGTAGAAGACCCCCGATGAACTCAGTGATTTCGAGGAAACCAGTAACCTGAAACTTGCAACCTGTAACATCAATTCCTTATGTTTGAGATAGCCGCCAAAATATCCTAATCATTTTCAACAATCGCTTTTATTACTCCTGTTGCCGGGTCGAGCCATTGTTCAAATACATCTTTTACCTGTTCAAATTTTACGCGGTGTGTAATAAATGTAAGCGGGTTAATTGATTTTTTGCTAATACATTCAATCACGTATTCAAAATCTTTTCTTGTAGCATTTCGGCTACTCATTAGTGTTGCTTCTCTTTTATGAAATTCAGGGTGACTGAAAATGAGCTCATTCTTTTGTAAACCAATCAATATATACCTGCCGCCATGCGCAAGATATTGCAAGGCATTATTAATAGCAGCCTGGCTGCCGGTTACATCAAATATTGCTACAGGCATATCGCCGGAGGTTATCTCCTGCAATCGCTG
>JADLCD010000081.1 GCA_020847395.1 Chitinophagaceae bacterium | reverse complement strand
GCCTTAAACGTATCATACAGGATATCATACATCAAACAAGATCACTTAATCAAAATATCAGAAATTTTGGCAAATTAAATTTTGGACTGAGTTAAACAGCAAGCCCTATTTAATAATAATTTTTCCGCTTTAATGTATGAGGAATGATTAACACAGCGGCTACGGAGTGTAGGTATATCAAAAGATGTAAAAAGATTGGATACACTAAATGTAGATATGTTTTTTTGAATTTGCAACGTTCTCCCAAAAATTATTTTTTATCCGCTTTTCTTCATTGATCTTGCTGCTGCACAACGTTCCAGCCATTCTTCGCTGAATGCATCAATTGCACCAAAGCGTTCTATACTGAATTGTGAGAAGTCGAAAGGGTTAGGTTTGTCAGCGGCTAACTCGGCAAAGGCCAGACCAACGCCGCCGCATACGGATATGCCGGCGCCAACACAACCGGTTGCCAGCAGCAGGTTGTTAACGCCTGCGGGAATACCCATGCTCAGGTTATTATCCGGCGTATAAGCAGAAAAGCCCGCGATATAGTATTTGAGCCCGATATCATATACTGCAGGAAAGAAACGCGCAAGATTTTCTATTACTTCAGAAAGATCGTGCATACCACGGTCAGGGCTAAATGGAAAATCGCTGATATCAGCAGGAATTTTATCAGGCGAAGTATAAAAAGATTTTTTCTCTCTTATGCCGAATAAGAGGCTGCCGCTTTCAGGCCTGGCATAGGCCTGCGCATCAGGCAGTATAACAATAGGGGAGTTGCCGGGAAACATGTCGTGCCGTTCTGTAATCCAGTACTGGCTTCTTACGGGTGCCATCGGTAAGCCTATGCCTGCCTGTGCAGCCAAAACCGGCGCCCATGCGCCGCTGGCTATAATTACTTTACCGGCATATAATTTTCCCTGGCTGCATTCAACACCGGTAACGGTGTTTTTATCAGTAAGCAGGTTATATACTTCAACACCCTGCTTTATTATTGCGCCCTGCTTTGCTGCAGCTCTGCCAAAAAAAGTGCCAAGCAGGTATGGGTCGCAATATGCTTCACCGGGAATAAAGGCTGCTTTTTCAATCTCATCTGTTGTAAGCCAGGGCGATAATTGAGTTGCCCGCGATGCGGTTATATAATCTGCCGGCTCATTAAACGCTATCGCAGTTTGCATGAGTGCATCAAGATCGGCTACCCGTTCGGGTGAGGAAGCAATATGCAGCACGCCTGAATACTGCACATGCATGCTTTCTCCCAATAGCTTTTCCAGTTCCGGTATGGCCTTGTAAGTTTCGAGCGAAAGCGGGATAAAGTGCTTCTTCGTTCTTATTTTGGTGATCAGCGCGGCCGCTCTGCTGGTGGCGGCATTACAGAGCTCATTACGTTCCAGTACCAGTACTTTTTTGCCTGGATTATTTCTTGTATAGTAATAAGCGATGGCGCAGCCGAAAAGGCCACCACCTATAATAATCACATCTGCATCTTTGCCGGGTATTTGAAGCATTTGTTATAGCTGTTATTTATTTACTGTTCAACCAGGCAATAAAATTTTTCACGCGGCGATAACGGCGGGGCAGCGTACGCAGCGAAGATTGCGTGATATCGCCGCTCCGCTGCGGGCGCTGCGAGAAATCCTCTTCTACCACGGCAATGAAAACGTCTTCACAAAGGTGAAACATTTCATCGCTTCAATCACCCCTTCTTTTATACCAAGCCCTGAATCTTTTATACCGCCGAATGGAGAGCTTTCTATCCGGTAGCCCGGCACTTCATTAATGTTTACTGTACCAACTTTCAACTCTTTAATAAACCGTAGCGCATAATTCATGTTGTTGGTAACAATACCTGATGAAAGTCCATACGCGGTAGAGTTAGACAATGCTATGGCGTCGTCAATATCTTTAAAAGCAAGAATAGGAGCGAGAGGACCAAAAGATTCATGTACCACCATATCAGCATTTCTCGGCACATCCACAATAACAGTAGGTTCCATCAACGCGCCTTTGCGTTTTCCCCCTAATACTACTTTAGCGCCCTGTTCCACCGATTTTTTTACTACACTTTCGAGATATATAGCCGCTCCTTCATCTATTACCGTACCTACTTTTGTTTCAGGGTCTGCCGGGTCGCCACAAGTATACTCTTTTGCTTTTTCAATAAATTTCTTTGTAAATGCTTCCGCAATTTTTTCATGCACCAAAATCCTTTTCACTGCCGTACAACGCTGGCCGCTATTCCTGAATGATCCCTCTGCCGCCAGGTATACCGCAGTATCAAGATCGGCATCTTCCATAATAATTACGGGGTCGTTACCTCCCAGTTCAAGAATTACTTTTTTGTAGCCGGCTGTCGCTGCTATTTTTTTACCGACCGGCACACTACCGGTAAATGATACTATATCCACCCGTGGGTCTTTAACCAAGGCTTCTGCCACTTCGGCTGTTGGCCCGAGTAAAGTACTCAGCATATAATGAGGCAAACCTGCTTCATACAATAATTCTGTAAGCATGATTGCGGTAAGCGGCGTTTTTTCTGAGGGCTTTAAAATTACGGGAGTTCCTACCGCTAATGCAGGCGCAAGTTTATGTGCTACCTGGTTAAGCGGATGATTAAAAGGTGTAATGCAAACCGCAAGCGATAATGCTTCTCGTGTAGTGAAAATTTTTCTTGCCTTGCCCTGCGGAGAAATATCGCAGGAGAAAATCTGGCCATCATCTTTCAATGCTTCAATAGCAGCAAAGAAAAGTACATCATGCGCACGACCTGTTTCATAACGCGCTTCCCTGATGGCTAAGCCAGACTCTGCGCTGATGGTTTGCGCAAAAACTTCTTTGCGCTCTACCAGTAGTTGTCTTGCTTTATCAAGAATGCTGAACATGTCGTAACGATTCAGCTTTTTTCCTCCTTTTAAAGCAGCTTCTATAGCTTCGGCAGTATGTGTGGCATTAGCCAAAGTAACGGTGCCGACTACACGATTATCGTAAGGGCTTTTTACTTCCAGTATTTTGCCTGATTTAACTGACCGGCCTGCTACGTAAGATGTAAGATTCATTTGAGATTTGAGATTTGAAATTTGAAATTTGAAATTTGAAATGAGCGGCGTGAAAAGTGAAAGGCAGGAGGATTTATCTCACCTTTCACGTCTCACGATTGATTAATAATATGATTGATTGACCTGTCATTCATTTGTTCCGTTAATGGTAAAATCAAAAACATCAAAATTTCTTGGGTCACCGCTTGCTTTCATCCGGTATTTTTTGTTCAGAGGGTGCGAAATGATCAGGGGAACCATTTCCTCGTACCTGCCGCCATGAGAGCGTAATGTACCGTCAAGGGCGGAAATATCATGGTCTTTCGGGCGGCGTCCTACTACAACATCTCTTGCTGAAAGCACTACCAGGTCGCCAATCCTGTCTTCCGGTTGTTCCAGCAAACGGGTAGCAGTAGATTTATCATGCACTTCGGTTATGCCTGGCTGTAAGGAGAGCCAGTTTTTTACTTCCGGTATAATGGCTTTATTATTAATATGCACCACTACGTAAGAACCCAATGCACCATGATGTTTTACATACGGGTCAGTAATGGGGCAAATTACCCTGAAACCATCACCAAATCTGGCTTCAAGAATTTCCTCTACAAAAATTACATTCGGAGTACCGTCGGCTTTTACTTTTGCATTCATGCCGTGGTCGGCAGTGGCGCCCACTATTGCGCCGGCAGCAACCAGTTCACCAATTGCTGCATCCATTGCTTCGTAAAATGCCAGCGATGCTTCAGCTTCAGGCGCATAAGTATGCTGCATATAATCAGTGAGTGATAAATACAGGAAATCAGCCAACCCTTTTTTGATCAATGCCACACCTGCACGCAATACAAAAAGGCTTGCATCAGCGCTGTAAATAGCAGGTGTTTTATAGCCAACAATATTTTCCACATCATCAATTCCGTGAGTGGCTTTTTGGGCAAGATTTGCTTTTTCTGCAGAGAAAGCAATGCCGGTAAGTTTATGAGAAAGAATATCACGCAATTTTTCTTTAGCGGTAACCACGGCTACTTTTCTGCCTGCATTGGCAGCGGCAGCCAAAATGGTTTCTGCACGCAGGTATTCAGATGAGTTCATCATCACCTCCTCGTCTTTGGCGGCATCATAAAAAAAGTTACCACTAATGCCATGCACCGCCGGGGATACGCCTGTAACAATAGACGAATTATTCACATTGGTAAACGAAGGCAAAGCGCCTCTTACCATACCTCTGAAACCGGTTTTGCTCATTTTTTGCAAATGAGGCAACCTGCCGTTTGCCGAAGTAATATCAAGATACTCATCTGCCGAGCCATCAATGCAAATCACAACGATTGGTTTTGCGGCGGGAGCGTAACTGATATTATTGGCTGAAAAAGGAGTAGTGGAAATGGCTGTCATTGGTATAATGTTTATAAATACTAAATTTTATATAGCAAATGTAAACATTTACCTGAAATATTTATATTAAGTTTTTGTAGTGTGGAAAACCCCTGCTTATGCCTCTGTAATAAAATAATAAATAACGAGTATCAGGGCGTCTGCGGCACCTACATTAGCGGGTTTGTGCGGCAACCTGCCATCAAAAAAAAGTGAATCCCCTTCGTTTAGCAGGTAGGTTTCATTTTCAATCAGGTATTCTACTTTTCCTTTAATTACATATTTGTATTCGTATGCATCGGTTTTGATCATATGTGTTCGTTTGGCGCCTTTTTTCAGCTCCAGCAAAACAGTATCAACCGGCCCGCCATCCATATTGCGGGTTAAAATTCTTTTGTATTTAAATCCTTTTGCGGTTTCTTTTTCAAAGGGCAGATAATCTTTCTGTGTTTTTATAATAATTTTTTGTTTGGCTTCTTTATTATGACTGATGTCTTCAAAAAAATCTTTCAAATCGATATTGAGTGCAAGCACAATATTCATGAGTACAGGTAATGAAGGTACGGTGCGGTTGTTCTCAATTTGTGAAATCAATCCTTTACTCACCTGTGCTTCGGTAGCCAATTCCTGCACGGTTTTTTTCTGAGTCTTCCTGCTTTCTTTAATTTTATTGCTGATCTGTATAAGTATATCATCCTGCATATGGCGAGGGTTTTCTGAACTAAATTAACGGTTAGCGGTAAAACGGGCAAATGTTTTGTGATGATGCGATGAATGCACGAATGAATAGTACGCGGAACACACGAATATTACGGATTTTTTCCGTGTGGTGCAGGGTTAGCTAAAAATATACGCTGATTTTTTTGTTTAAATATTTGGAAACTTGTAACCTGAAACTTCAAACCATAAATTTCAAACCGGATAGCGGCGAGAGAAACAACCTCAACCTTGAATTATGAACGGGACTGCTTCACCCGCCGCAAGATGTTTTTGATTCAAAGCAGCAAGTGGGCGGGTTCGCAGTGACGGCGGGAGTTTTTTGATTTTACAACCAGCACCAAGGCAAAGTATACAATGTTTCAACCACTCTTTGCGATCCCGCCAGCATGAAGATTGAATTGAGTGAATATTTTGGCGGGAGAAGCAATCTCAACCTTGAATTATGAACGGGACTGCTTCACCTGCCGCAAGATGTTTTTGATTCAAAGCAGCAAGTGGGCGGGTTCGCAGTGACGGGCGAGAGTGTTTTGATTTTAAAATCAGCATTAATACAAAATATCCAATTACTCAACCACTCGCACGTCCTTGCGATCCCGCCAGTATGATCATTTGAATTGAGTGAATATTCTGGCGGGAGAAGCAATCTCTAACTGGTTCAAAATATTTCCTTTAATTAGCCACATCCCCTCTCATAATATCAGGGTATATTTGCACTCCAATATTACCATATGTCTTTACTTGTTATTATTCGTCATGGGCAATCGCAATGGAATTTAGAAAACAGGTTTACCGGTATAATAAATGTGCCGCTAACGGAAACAGGTATTACTGAAGCGCATTTAGCCGGACAGAAACTGAAACATATTGTATTTGATCATGCATTTACTTCTATGCTTTCAAGAGCGCAGCAAACGCTTGATATTGTGCTGGAAGAAATTGATGAAACACAGATACCCATTACAAAATCCGCTGCTCTTAATGAAAGAAGCTATGGTGACTTGCAGGGATTGAACAAAGCGGAAATGGCAAAAAAATATGGTATTGAGCAAATAGAAATATGGCGGAGAAGTTATGATGTACAACCACCGGGTGGTGAAAGTTTGAAAGAAACCGCTGCAAGGGTTATTCCTTTTTACCAGCATGAAATAGAACCGTTATTAATTTCGGAAAAAAATATATTGATAGTGGCGCATGGCAATTCACTGCGCTCATTAATGATGTATCTTGAAAATATTGATGCTGCTCATATTGCCGATGTAAATATACCTACAGGTGTACCGAGAGTTTATACTTTCAGCAGCCATCTAAAATTGGTAGATGCGTTGTATGTGTGAGTGGTGAATAGTGAAATGTGAACAGTGGATACGTGAAGTGTGAATACGTGAAGTGTGAGAAGAGAAACGTGAGACTTGCAACCGTGTAACCAGCAATCTGTCGCAGACTCCGATGTGATATCAGGGAAACCTATAACCTTAATTGCTGATAAAATTAATAATCATAGCATCTGCACTGATTTTATAAAGAAACCACATGGAATGGTCAATAAGTAATTCACTATTGCCCATAGCCCATAGCTCATTGCTTACCGCTCATTGCCCGCCGCCCACTGCTCATAGCTCACCGCCCACCTCAAAATATTTCAGTTCCTCTGCAAAATCCAGATAAGGATATGCCTGGGTAAGGCTGTGTATTTTATTGAGGTTTGATTGTAAAAACTGTTTATGTGCGGCAGATTCAGGATTAAACGGGCGATGCCTGAATGCGATATGTATTTTCTGAATTTCTTTCATAAGATTATAAGCGGAAGCATCAATACATGCTGCCATGAATTTTTCCCAAACATATTGCGTGGCGAAATAATTGGGATGTACCATGTCTTCCGCAAAAAACCGGTAGTCGCGTAAATCATCCAGCACAAGTTCATATGCCGGGAAATAAAACAGCTTATCAAATTTTTCTACAAGCTGGTGCACACATTGAATCAACACAGCCTTACTCCTGTTGTTTTCAATAAAACCATCTCTTATATGCCGCACAGGGCTGATGGTGAAAATGATTTTTATACCGGGATTAAAAAAAGATAAACGATATATCATTTCATCAAGTGCGGCTAAAATTTCTTCAACACTCAATAATCTTTTTTTGAATTTAGCTGCCGGCACTTTATGACAGTTGGCAACAACATTACTGCTCCTGTTTGCCGGATAATGCAGTTCACCTGACTTATCCGCCCACTCATAACCAAATGCTGAACCTAAGGTGATGATTAACCAGTTTGCTGTTTTAAGAAATTTGTGTGCGCTTAATTGTGCGTTATTAATTTCTTCCAGTGCTTTTTTTGCATTGGGGTGAGAAAGCCTGCTATGATGATCCCAGCTATGCCAGTTTTCATTGAAATAAAAAAGATCATCTTTGGTATATGCCTGCTTTTCTATATAAGCAATCAGTGCAGAAGTAATACTTAAAGGATTGAAAAGAATGCCGTTTGGATTGCTCAGCACATTGAACTTAGCATTGGAAAGATATTCGGCGATATGCTCCGTAAAGCATGAACCCGTAAGCATAATTTTTTCGCTGTGCTGAATACGGAATAAAAAAGGCTTTACATCAAATTCAAGTCTGAAATCCATGTGTTATCTGAAAATTGATTGTGCAATGGTAATACTTTCCTGCAAAGCCTCCTGGTTAAGTTGCAATGGGTTACCTGCATTTAAAAAATAAGTGATCAGTTGTTCGGTGTCCATATTGCCAACCAGGTCATCATTGGCCATCGGGCATCCGCCAATACCCATCAGTGCGCCATCAAAACGTGTGCAGCCTGCTTTAAACGCGGCATCTATTTTTGCAGTGCGGTTTAGCGGGGTTGAGTGCAGGTGTACACCGGTTACTATAGCAGGAAATTCTTCAATAACAGATTTTGTTACACTAAAAACCTGTTCGGGCGTTGCCAGCCCAACAGTATCTGCCAGCGAAACGATATTAATACCAAGCCCCGTTATTTTCTCTACCCAATGCAATACAATATCTTCATCATATACATCTCCGTAAGGATTGCCGAAGCCCATTGAAATATATATTACCATTTGTTTACCAGGAGCAACACATTTTTCCTGTATTGCAGCTACGCGATTAAATGATTCAGCAATGCTGCTGTTAGTATTGCGCAACTGGAATGTTTGTGAAATAGAAAAAGGGAAACCAATATAAGAAATGATATCATGCTTAAGCGCTTCATCAGCGCCACGTTGGTTGGCGATAATAGCGAGTAATTTTGTTGCACTGCCTGACGTGTCCAGGCTGTCTGTTACCTCATGCGAATCTGCCATTTGCGGAATGGCTTTGGCAGAAACAAAACTGCCGAAGTCGATGGTATCGAAACCAACTTTCAGTAAGGCATTGATATATTTTATCTTTTCTTGTGTAGGAATAAAGTGAGCCCAGCCCTGCATCGCGTCGCGGGGGCATTCAATTAATTTTATTGCTGATTTGCCGGTTTTCATATTTGTATGCAAAATAAAGAAAGCGGTGGTATTCTTATATATTCTTCAGGGATTTCGCTTTTAGCAAAAGCAATCTGCTGTAAGTTTTAAAAGAGATGCCATAAAGAGGCGGAAAGACGACACCAGCACTCGTCATTCCGATCCGCCAGAATGTTGCTTTGCGCTAAATGTATGTTGCGGCGGAAAGGAACCTGTTGGGCTGGAATAACGAAGGCGGGTTTCATTTCGGTCACAGCTATTACTTTAAAAGCGATATCCCTTACATATTCTTCAGTATTAACAAAATTGTATTAATATATTCTCATTGGGTAATTGCTTATCTCTGATTTTATTTGTATTTTTTTGTTTCCGAAATCGTATTGTTATATGAATAGTATTTTTTCACTGGTTGTATTTGGTTTATGTTTTTTTGATGTACAAAATCCGGGGCATGAAGATGATGTGCTGCAAACGCTTAAATATGATATTATCAGGGCAGATAAGGTTGTGGGTATAATGAATGCCACCATGAAAAAAAATAATACAAACGTAGAGTATGTAACTGAATCAAAAATTAATATGACGATGCTGGTATCTATTGATGTGTATAATAAAGTTTCCGGCATATTTGTAGATGGTGTTTTGCATAACGGAGGTATTATAAGAAAAGCAAACGGCAGTGTAAAAGCTGATGTACAGCTAACCCTTGATAAAGGTAAATACCTTATAAATGAATCAGGCAATGTAAGCTCGCTGCAGGCTGTTATAAAATATTCAACAGCCTGCCTTATGTTTAATGAGCCGGTAAACAATAAACAGGTTTTTTCTGAAGTATTCAAAAAATTTCTTTCAATAAAAAAGTTATCAGAACATACATATGCTTTGCAGATGCCGGATGGCTATCAAAATATTTACACCTACAAAGATGGCTATTGCATAGAGGCAGATGTTAAATCTTCTATGGCTGATCTTTTAATCCGCCTTAAAAAATAAAGCTTCTTCAATAAAATAATTCTGTTTTTTTCGGCATTTCAATACATTTGCAGCCTTGTATGTCTTCGTAGCTCAGTTGGTAGAGCAATTGACTCTTAATCAATGGGTCCAGAGTTCGAGTCTCTGCGAGGACACTAAAAGTCGCTGTAATGGCGGCTTTCTTATTTTACCCCGTGTCTATTAAAGTTTGGTAAGTGCCGATTCCTTATGTGCTGCAATTTGATCAGTTTTGCTGCTTTTAATTTCATACTGCGGATCGTTTTTTGTAGCATGATGCGTGTAGCCTTTATAGTTAAAGTCTGCTGTATGAATTTTTATAATGGTTCCTGAAACTATTCCTGCTTCAGAATTCCAGCGTACTTTATCACCTACTTTGAATTTTGTTGCCATAAAAAAATTTTACTGCGTAAACAAATCTTCATCATAATAATAAACCCGGCTGCCTACCACCCGCGCAGGTGAAGTATAAGGATGTTCTTCTGCTTTGCCTGCAGCCATAATATGCAAAACAGTCCAGCCTTTTGCTTTTAAATAATCAGAAACCATGGAGCGATGGCAACTCCACCATACGGCTTCTGAACACATATAGGCAGTAGGTTGTTTTAAGGCAATCGTTTCCAGGTTTGCGATGGCATTTTCAAAGGCTGTAGTTTCCATATAATCAGCATAACCGCGAAAAGAAATATTTTGCCATTTATTGTTTTTTGAATGTTTCTTTGCCTTTCGTCTTCCTCCTAAATCTTCAAGGTGTATATACTTAATGCCGTTATGTTTTAAGGAGGCTTCCAGGTTTTCTTTATTGAACTGGGGATATTTATTAGAACCGGGAAAACGCCGTATGTCAGCGAGAGTTTTAATATCAAATGATTTTAGCATGGCAATAAATACAGCTATGCTGTGCGTGGAATGCCCAACAGTATATACAGTATTTTTGCCGAGTACACTCATAGCTTAAATGAAATTTTATATAAGTATTCCTGTTAAGAAATGTAAAAAAGCACTCATGTTTTAGAAAGTGCAGTATAGTCATTACAGTTGTTATTTACCTAAGTACCCGCTCATCTCCACTTTATATTGTTCCGCAATAGCTGTTGCTTCTGCTGCAAAATTTTCGTCTTCTCCTGCAAATATCACGGCTCTTGAAGCATTTACAAGTATACCACAATCGGTGTTCATTGCTTTTTCAGAAATCTCTTTTAAACTACCACCCTGGAAACCTACACCCGGTACAAGGAAAAAATGCTCAGGTAATATTTGCCTGATATTAATAAATTCATCTGCCTGTGTAGCGCCTACAACAAACATCAGGTTATCTGGAGTGCCCCATTTTGATACGGTTTTCAAAACCTTTTCGTATAATTTTTCACCTGCGGTTTCCTGCAGTTCAAAGTCAGCCGCGCCTTTGTTAGATGTAAGCCCAAGCACTATTGTCCATTTGTTGGTATATTCTAAAAAAGGGCGCACACTATCTTCACCCATATATGGCGCTACTGTGATAGCGTCAAAATTCAGGGTTTCAAAAAATGCTTTGGCATATTGTGAAGATGTGTTGCCAATATCGCCCCGCTTGGCATCAGCTATTTTAAAATGCGTTGGAGGAATATAGTGTACTGTTTTTTCCATCGTTTCCCAACCCTTCACACCAAGACTTTCATAAAAGGCAGTATTAATTTTATAGCTCACACAAAAATCTTTGGTAGCATCAATAATCTGCCTGTTGAATTCAAACACAGGGTCTGCAGCCGATAAAAGATGTTTCGGAATTTTAGTGATATCACTATCTAAGCCCACACATAAATATGAGCCCTTCCTCCTGATTTGCGCTATAAGTTCTTTTCTGGTCATGATTATTTCAGGTTTCGGGTTTGAGGTTTGAAGTTTATGGTTTCAGGTTGCAGATTGCAAGTTCAAACTATAAACCACAAACTACAAACCACAAACTATAAACTTCTCTTCCCCATCTCCTCCGCTATTTCAATTGCTCCCGGGTTTTTAGTTTCTTTAAGCTGATGAATAATACTTTTATGAGATGCCGCGTCTCTGTTCTGGCTTAGTTTAAATGTATTGTGCAATTCCAATACTTCAATTTCAAACCCAATTATAGCCTTTAATTGTTTCACAATATATTCTTCCGGCATTTTTTCATATAAGGCTGTTGAGTGCGGGTTGTTTTCAAAAATGTCTGTTGTGCGTTTTAATATCTCCCGTAATTCAATATCTCCCAAAAAATTGATTTTCCCTTTTGCCTGCACACTCATATAGTTCCAGGTAGACGCTACCTGCGGAGTAGTATACCAGCTTGCACTCACATAAGCATGTGCCCCGGTAAACAATACCAGCACATTGGGGTTATGTTCTAAAGCAAGGTGATGGTCTGTTTTGCGTTGTATATGCCCGATTAAAACCAGCTTTCCTTCCCTTTCTTCTATTAAAAAAGGAATTTGTGTAGCAACGGGTTTATTATCCTTATCGCTGGCACACAGCACTGCAAAGGGATTTTTTTTAATGAAATCCAATACAACTGCTGGATCGTTTTCCTGAAAATATTTTGGACTATACATAGGCAGGCATTAAACAACTACTTCAAGAATTTTTGTAGGACTCATATTTGCATTGCGCATAGCTATGCTGCGCACGGTATGGCCCGCAAATTCCCAGAATGCTTTTTTGGTAATTTCATCATCACTCATCATCACAGGCACACCAATATCACCGCCTTCTCTTAGACCCTCCACAATAGGTATCTGCCCCAGGAAAGGAATATCAAATTCATCTGCCATTCTTTTACCGCCTTCTTTGCCAAAAATATAGTATTTATTTTCAGGCAATTCAGCAGGCGTAAACCAGCTCATGTTTTCTACAATACCAATAATCGGTACTTTTATCTGCGCCTGGCCAAACATGGCAATCGCTTTTTTAGCATCAGCCAACGCAACCGGCTGAGGTGTAGTAACCACCACAACGCCGCTAACCGGCACGGTTTGCACCAGCGTTAAATGAATATCACCTGTGCCGGGCGGCATATCAATTACCAAATAATCAAGGTTACCCCACTCCACATCTGTAACAAACTGGCGGATAGCGCTGCTTGCCATCGGCCCACGCCAAACAATGGCCTGCTTTTCATCAACCAGCAAACCTATACTCATCAGCTTAATACCAAATTTCTCAAGCGGAATAATCATTCCCTTGCCATTATTATCCTTCATTAAAGGGCGTTCGCCTCTTACCCCAAACATAATAGGAGCGCTGGGTCCGTATATATCAGCATCCATCAGTCCAACACTTGCACCGCCTTTTGCCAGCGCCAGCGCAAGATTGGTAGCTACCGTTGATTTTCCTACACCGCCTTTACCGCTCACCACCGCAATAATATTTTTTACCCCCGGCAAAACTGCATCACTTCCCTTGCGGGCACTATTGGTATTAGCAGTAAATTTTATATTAACATCAGCTTTTTTGTTAACCAACAGGTGAACCGCATTGATACATGCATTTTTTATTACATCCTTTAACGGACATGCGGGCGTTGTAAGCACTACGGTAAAAGATACTTTATCTCCTTCAATTACAATGTCTTTCACCATATTCAAGGTTACCAGGTCTTTACCAAGGTCAGGCTCAATAACATTACTGAGCGCTTTAAGTATATCACTTTCTGTCATCTACTGAACTTTTTGTTAAAAGATATTTGTCGGGGGCAAAGTTAACCCCATAAATCCTTACTTTGTTTTTTTAGTAAGTTCAAGTATTATTGCAAACCCATTAATGTGAGAATGAAATATTTTTTACGATACATTTTTTTTATTGCCTTCTTTTTACCTGTTGCCGCCAAAGCACAGTTTGAATCATTAAAAGATTCTGTAGTTCAGTTATATGGTATTGTAATGACGCACGATAGCCTTAAAGGTATACCCGGTGTTTCTGTAATGGTTAATGGCCGCGGAACGGTTACCAATGATCAGGGGGTATTTTCAATTGTGGTATTAAAAGGCGATGTAGTAAAATTTTCTCACGTATCATACAGAACAGAAACAGCAAAAATTCCCACAAACTTACCTGGCAATCACTATAATATGGTTAAACTGATGACGGAAGATACGATATACCTTCCCACCGCCATCATTAAGCCCCGGCCTACCCGCGAGCAATTTGAGCGTGATTTTGTAAATAATGATGTGCCCGATGATGGTATTGAAATAGCGCGGCAAAATTTAAGTGAATCCAAGCGGGCGGCATTAGCACGTGCGCTTCCCCGCGACGGAAGAGAGGCTGCAAACTATGCCCTTACAAAAAGCGCCCAAAGCTATTATTATAACGGGCAGGCTCCACCCATGAACATCTTTAATCCTTTTGCCTGGAATGAATTTATTAAAGCCTGGAAGCGGGGCGATTTTAAGAAAAAGGATTAGCGTTTTAGTAGTATATTTTTTTCTTGTTGGTTACCGGCTATATATTTTCATGGCATCGTTCCTTGCGACGCTACATTCATCTGTATATTTTATGGCAGCAAATATCCCCCGCCCCGGCCTATCCGTGTTTTTCTTTACAGGCTTTTAAGCAAACTGTATAAAGAAAAAATGCGTTGCAGGCCGCTTCGCTGAAAACGCTTTGAGAAAAAGAACATCAAAAAAATCTTCCCACCTGCATGGGAAAAAATCAATCCTGTTCGTGTATGTAGTATTGTCTGCTCCTACGGCAGTATAATATTATAAAACAATTACATGAACGATCACCTCAGCAGGGTTTCGGAACTTATTATTAAGCATCTTGAAGGCGGCCTGCTCACAGCGCAGGAGCAGCAGGAATTAGACGCCTGGCTGGAAGCTTCGCCCCAAAATAAAACGCTGCTTCCACAGCTAACTGACCCGGATTATGTGCGTGAAGCATTGCAGCAAATGCACAGTTATAATGCTGAAGCCGGCTGGCAAAAAATTCAATCTGCATATACCACCGTACCGGCAGTGGTGCCTGTGCGGCATTCCTCGCAATGGAAATATTGGGTAGCTGCCGCTGCTATATTGTTTGCTGTTGCCGGCGCTGCTTTATTATACCTGTATTTCCCCGGCAAAACAACACCCATAGCTACAACAAAAGCTGCTCAACCTGCAAAAGATATTCCCGCGCCTGCTATATCAAAAGCTACCATTACATTACAAAATGGCAAACGTATATCGGTTGATAGTCTTACTATCGGAACAATTGACTTACAGGAAAAAACAGCTATCAAAAAAACGGCTGATGGACAAATAGTATATACCGGCAATGAAGCATCAACCGCTCAAATGTATTTTAATACGCTCACCAATCCACGCGGTAGTAAAGTAATACAACTCACTTTGAGTGATGGAACAAAAGTTTGGCTGAATACAGAAAGCGAAATACGCTATCCTGTTGCTTTTACCGGCACGTCAAGAGAAGTGGAGATGAAAGGCGAAGCCTATTTTGAAGTAGCCAAAGATGCAGCAAAACCTTTTATGGTAAAATCGAATGGTACAACCGTGGAGGTAACGGGCACGCATTTTAATATAAACGCCTATAGCGATGAAGCATCTTTAAATATAAGCCTGTTAGAAGGTGGCGTAAAAGTTTCTAAAGGCAGCAACACCGTTGCTTTAACGCCTGGCGAACAGGCACAGGTGAACGAGAAAATTAAGATAGATGCACATGCGGATATGGAACAGGTAATGGCATGGAAGAATGGATCATTCAGTTTTAAGGGTGAAGATATTTATACTACCATGCGCCAGCTAAGCAGGTGGTATAATGTGGATATACAGTTCAAAGAAGCTGTGTCTGAAAAATTTTATGGAGATATATCGAGAGACAAAAACATTTCAAGTGTATTAAAAAAGCTTGAAACAACGGGTGGTGTTCATTTTAAAACGATAGAAAATAGGATTGAAGTATATAAATAGGTGGAAGGTGTAGGGTATAGGGTATAAGGCGTAGATTAAAACAGCCTTCTTCCTTACGCCTCACACCTTACAAAAAAGACCGCTTCGTGTGCGAGACGAAACGGCCGGACGTAAGGATCAATAACAAAAAAGCAAATCGGCAAGACTGCTTATTATTAAACCCAAACTGTACAAATGTATGAAATTATGGAAGCCAACGAGGGCGCCGTATAAAGGCAGCCCGCTTGTTATTCAAAACTGGCGCATTATGAAACTGATTGCCATTTTTATGATTTCCGGATGCCTTACTGCCGCTGCAAACGGCTTTGGGCAGATGGTAAACATTTCTGAAAAAAACATTTCTCTCGAAAAAGTTTTCCGGCTTATAAAAAAGCAAACAGGCTACTCTTTTTTATATACGGAAACGCAATTGCAAAATTTTAAAAAAATAAGCATCGATATTAAAGATGCTGAGCTGGAAAAAGCATTGCAGGTTTGCTTTGCTAATCAGCTTTTTACTTACAGCATTATAGAAAAAACAATTATTGTAAAAAATATTACTCATACCAATGCACAACAACAGGAGCTTGCTGTTGAAATAACAGGACGGGTAACGGATGCCAATGGTAATCCGCTCTCCGGTGCAACTGTACGTGTTAAAGGCAATGAAGGCGGCACCAGCACCGCTGCTGATGGCAGTTTCTCTTTAAATGTACCGAAAACGGAATTTGTACTCGTAGTTTCTTATGTTGATTACGAAACAAAAGAGATTGTGGTTAAAGACCAGTCTTCTTTACAAATTGTTTTAAAGAAAAAAGAAAGTGAGCTGAATGAAGTGGTGGTAGTAGGTTATGGTTCACAAAAGAAAAAAGATGTTACAGGTAGCCTCGCAACTATCTCATCAAAAGACCTGGACAACCGCAGCAATTCCCAGTTCGGTTATTCCATAGAAGGTAAGGCTGCCGGCGTGCAGGTAGTTCGTTCCTCCGGTCAGCCGCAGGCAGGCTTTTCTATCCGCATCAGGGGTACCTCATCTATTACCGCGGGCAGTGAACCATTATATATTATTGATGGCGTGCCTATGGAAGGTATCAACGATATTAATCCGTCGGATATTGAAAATATTACGATACTCAAGGATGCTTCTTCCGCTGCTATATATGGTAATCGTGGCGCCAATGGTGTAGTGTTGGTTACTACCAAAAGAGGTAAAAATCAAAAACTGAAATTAGGGTTCAATACTTCGCTCACTATGTCCAAACCCTGGAAAAAAATGGATGTATTGAACAGCACACAATTCAAAGAGCTCGCTACTGAAATGGGCGCATCAACAGATTGGAATAAATACAATGCCAACACTAACTGGCAGGATGAAACGTTCAGAAACGCGCTTTCGCAGAATTATCAACTATCAGCCACAGGCGGTAATAAATCTACTTCCTATTATATATCCGGCGCTGTGGTAAATCAAAAAGGTATTATCTTAAATAATAGTGTAAAAAGGGCAACCTTTAAAGCAAATGTTGATCAACAGATTACAAAGTTCTTAAAAGCCGGCGCCAGTTTTGGCTACAGCAATTGGAACGACAGGGATGTTCCTGAGAATTACCGGAATGGTGTAATAGCACGGCTGATTACTACGGTTCCTATTATTGGGCTTAGAGATCTGGACAATCCGGAAATGTATGCAAGAAGCCCTTTTTTAAATGATATTGAAAACCCGGTTTCCACAGTATATCAACCAGATCATACTTATAAAAGCAACCGTTATAGCGGCAATATTTACTTAGAAGCTGAAGTAATAAAAGGTTTAAAAGTGAAAAGCCTTTTTGGTGTTGAGCACATGAATGGCAGGTATGTTGCGTTCCAGGATACGGTGCAAACCAGGTATGGCAGAACTATGCACGGTTTGGCCTGGGATAATAAATATAAATTCACCAACTGGATATCGGAGAACACCATCAACTATACCACTAAAATTAAAAATCATAGTATAGCTGCACTGGCAGGCTTTATCGTATCAAGACAATTGAATGATAACCTGTACAAAAGCTCTGTTAATTTTACGAATGCAAAAAATGGTGATCAATCTGTTGAGGCAGGTGCTGTGCAGGCCATACCCGTAAAAGATATCAATACCATTTCTTCAGTAGCGTTTATCGGCAGGCTCAATTATAATTACAAAGACAAATATTATCTCACTACCAATTTCCGCCGTGATGGCTCGGGAAGATTTGCGCCCGGCAATAAATGGGGGAGCTTTCCTTCTTTCTCAGCGGGATGGAGAGTGTCAGAAGAAAACTTCTTTCACAAGAACGACCGGTTTATTTCAGAGCTGAAACTTCGTGCGGGCTGGGGTATTGTGGGTAATGATGCCGTGCCGGTTAATTCAAGATTCGGTATTGTTGATACTACCAGCTCAAAATATTTAATCAACAACCAAATAATGTCTGCCTATGTGCCATCATCATTAGAAAATGTGGATCTCACTTGGGAAAAAACACAGCAGGTAGATATCGGCATTGACCTGGGGTTGTTTAATAACCGCTTATTAATAACCGCAGATTATTACAATAAGAAAACAACCAACATGCTGTTGGCTGTACCTATCCCTACCAGTACAGGTTACAGCATTGCATGGCAAAACGCAGGAAGCCTGCGCAATAAAGGCTTTGAGTTTTCTTTCAATTCAAAAAATATAGTGCATAATAATTTTAAATGGAGTACCGATTTCAATATTTCCTTCAACCGTAACAAGGTGCTTAACATTGTTGGCACGCAACTGGTAGTTGGCTCTATTAATCCTGCAGGTTCCGATTATAATACAGCGCTTGTTAAAGAAGGCGGGCCGCTGGGGTCTTTTTATGGAAAGACATCGCTGGGTGTTGACCCTGCTACGGGTAATATAAGGTTTCTTAAAACTGCTGACGCGTCAGCAGACAGTATAGGTATTATCGGTTATGCTAACCCTAAGTTCACGTTTGGCTTCACTAATTCAATTGGCTGGAAAAATTTCTCTCTCGATATTTTCTTCCAGGGCGTGAGCGGAAATAAAGTAATGAATGCAACGAGAATACTTTCTGAGTCAATGGCATTGGTGATGAATCAATCCTCTACGGTATTGAACAGGTGGAAAAACCCCGGAGATATTACTGATATGCCGGGTGTATCACCCAACAACTGGGATAATTCGTACCCATCATCAAGATATATTGAAAACGGCACTTACCTGCGCTTAAAATCGCTTACGCTCGGTTATAAATTGCCTGAAACAATGATCAATAAAATTAAGATGAGCCGTTGTTTTATTTATTTCACCACAGAAAACCTGCTTACGTTTACAAAGTATAGCGGCTTTGATCCTGAGCTTAGCGCTTTCAGTGCAAAAAGCAGCTCCACTACTGATAAAAACGCAGCACCGGGTATTGACTGGGGCACTTATCCTCAATCAAGAGATTTTATTCTCGGTATTAATATTTCTTTTTAATCTGAATAAAACAGCGAATAATGAAACAAAATACTTTTAAATATATAATAGGGCTGCTGGGCTTGCTGCCGTTTATATCATGCGAAAAATTTCTGGATGATAAACCGCAAACAGCGCTTACTACCGGTAATGCCTACAGTACGGCCAACGATATAGAGAATGCGCTTTCGGGCTGTTATAATGCTTTTTATGGAAGCGATTACTACCAATGGGAAAATGTAATGCTGAGTGATGTGCGTTCAGACAACGCCTATCCCGGCGGTAATAATGAAGAAAGTTTTTATGATTACGACAGGTTTATTTTGCCTGCAACCAATACGCACAGTTATGCGCACTGGAAAATGTTTTATGGAGCTATAGCCCGTTGCAATATTTTACTCACCAAGATAGCGGAAGTAACTGATGCCGCGCTTACGGAGGAAAGAAGAAAACAAATCATAGGAGAAGCGAGCTTCCTGAGAGCATTTCACTATTATCAATTGGTGAAATTGTATGGTGGTGTTCCGATAGAACTGGAATCAAATACTGCTGATCCCGAAAAAACAAGAAAGCCACGTTCAACAGAAAAAGAAGTATATGACCAGATAGTAAAAGACCTGGAAACAGCTTTGGAAAACCTGCCTGATCATTTTAACGGGGCTTCCGGTTCTGGCCTGGAAAATACGCCTTCTGTAACTAAAGTAAGAGCAACCAAAGGTGCAGCAAACGCTTTACTTGCAAAAGTATGGGCGCAAAGAAGCGACAGGGATTACAGCAAGGTATTGCAGTATTGTGATGCGGTGATTAACAGCCCGGAAGGTTACCAATTGATGAGCAGCTATGCCGATGTGTTTGATGGCGATCATGATTTTAATGCGGAATCTATATTGGAAATTCCTTATAAAGAAGGTACCAGTGTTGCCTGCTGGGGCGTGCAACTTTTTCTGGCACCTGAAGATGGCTGGCAGAAATATGGCGTGCCTTCAAAAGATTTGGTGAACGCGTATGATGTGGCAGGAGATACAAAAAGAAAAGATGCCAATATTTTATTTCTGACAAAAGATGCGAATGGCGACCCGATCAGTTGGGCAGATGAAAACTGGAATCCCTGCCAGGATCCGGATACGCCTATTCCTTTCAACTACAAACAAAAGCATCCTGCGGGCTGGTCAAGCGGTGATGATTTTTATTTGTTACGCCTTGCAGATATTATTTTGCTGAAGGCAGAAGCGCAAAATGAAACCGGTAGCCCTGCCGATGCGGCTACTACCCTAAATATAGTGAGAACCCGTGCAGGGTTAGCGGCTATACCAGGCACATCGCAGGCGCAAATGAAAGAAGCCATCTTGTTAGAAAGACGTCTTGAATTAGCGTTTGAGGGTCACCGTTGGGATGACCTGGTAAGAGCCGGGGTAGCCACCACCGTTATGCAGGCTTTGAATGAGTATACGTATACCTGCGGTGATGGTGTGCAGGGCCCACCTGTTAAAATGGATTATTCCCATTGCACCCAACAGCGTTGGATATTACCTATACCACAGGTTGAAATTGATGCGAACCCGAATCTGACACAGAACCCTGGTTATTAAAATGTGCTTTTTTAAAATAAATGGTTCTTCTGTACAGACGCTGCTTTTTTGCTTTTTTTCAACGGCTGTAATGGCAGGCATTGCCTGCGGCAAAAAAAATAGTGCTTATGAACAACCTGGTATCCCCGATCCTGTTGATACCTCTTCCAGCAAGCCTGCCCTAAGTGGCAGGCTTGTTTATCACAGCTATTCCTGCTACGACTGCAACAATTCAAAGTTGTTTTTGTACAATTTTAAAACCAACAGCAATACTGTGTTGAGTAAAAGCTGGAATATCAAAAATCCTATGAATGCTCATTTTTCTCCTGACGGAAAAAAAATTGTTTTCATGGGCATTACACCCGGCACAGATCAATGGGATGTGTTTATATGGACGATAGGTGATACTGCTCAACCGGTTAATTTAACGGCAACTTTAACCAACAGCAGGAATGAAGATCCGAAATTTTCAGCAGACGGATTATCCATTATTTTTAAAAGCAAAGGCAAACTAACGCGGATGGATACCCTGGGAAATATTACTGCGCAATATATCGTTCCGCACAAAGAAGCATCCATGCCTTATTTTGCCGGCAATGATCAATATATTCTATATGCCGCGGAAGAAAACGATATCTCATCCATATACAGTTATCATATAGCAGACGGCGCTGTTAAAACGCTGTATTCCGCATCGGGTATATATGCTTATTATCCCATTGCCATAACCGACAGCAGTTTTATTTTCACCCGCTGGTATGCTGCTACCAACGAGCATGATCAATTGTATATTGGTTACCTCAATGCAAAAACGCCGTTGGCATTAGCCTTTAATGAATCAACAGGTGATTATTCTGACGCCTATCCTGCTAATGCCCAATATATCTTTCTTTCCAGCACCCGGGCAGGCAGCAAGGGTGGTTATGATTTGTATATTGCTGATATTACTAACGGTAGTATATGGACGTTGGGTGATTACAATGCTTATATCAATACTTCCGGCAACGAATTAGGCGTATGTTATCATGAATAAATGTGAGGTGATTTAGAGAGATGGAGCTGTTAGCTTTCAGCGATCAGTGTCAGACACACTTCATCAAATCAAAAAAAACTTCAAACCACAAACCTATAAGGTTTGCAGCGCTGCAATGCCGCCCGGCAAACCTTATAGGTTTAATATCACTTCTCCATACCCCCGATGAACGAAGTGATTTCGGTATTGATCCTGCAAAAGATTATTTTTGACCGATATCTCAAACCTCGTTTGATAAATATTATTTTAGTATATGAAGCGAAGAAATTTCATTAAGGAAAGCGGGCGTGCCACTGGCAGCCTGCTTTTTTCTTCCGGTGTATTGTTTTCAAAGACAATTACTCCAGGTGATCCTGTACATAATATTCCTGTAGATAAAGGACTTGACCCTGCATGGGTAAGGGCGCTGTATGAACGGGGCGCCGCAACCACCTATCTCAAATCAAAAAATGAATTGAAGTATATCGGCATGCCGGCTGGCGGCATGCATGCGGGTACCGTTTATCTTGGCGGCGACGGCCGTTTATGGCTATGGGGAATTTACAATGATGAAAGAGAAGGTGTTGACCCTAAAACTATTTTATGGAATGACGGAACAAAAGAAGTTAAGGTTCGTAGCCGCGACGGCGCCAATTATGTAGAACCAACAATTGCAGATAACAAAAGAATATTGGAACAAGGCTTTGCTGTTAAAATAGTGTATGATGGAAAAACCATTATCAAAACATTAAATGAAAACAGCTTTGATGAAATAAAGTTCGAAGCTTCTTATCCTGTTGCTACGGTGCATTATATAGATGAAGCGCTCCCTGTAAATATTGTATTGAAAGCAGGAGCTATATTTATCCCCCTCGATGCAGATAATTCGGCTTTGCCTGCCACTGTATTTTCTATCAGTATAGAAAACAAGAGCAATAAAAACGTACATGCTGAAATTACAGGCTGGCTGGAAAACGGCGCAAACAAATTAACGGCAACAGATAATGATGGCATAAAAAGAAATACTGCCATCGCTCATGAAAATTATACCAGTATACTCGGCTCTTTTGATGCCACAAAACCAGAAGCAGCACAACAGCGTGATGCAGGCACCACCTGTATCACATATATCGGCCATGGAGCAACAATTAATACAAACGCGCAACCATATCCTGTGGATGTTGATTTCTTTGGCCAAAAGAAAGATGAAGCAAGCACAATAAACCCCGGTGAAAAATTGACTGGCAGCATCAGTATTTCAAAGCATATTGAACCGGGCAAAACAGTTGAATCAAACTATATCATAAGCTGGCATTTTGATCATCCCCTGTCGAAAAAGTTAAATAAGCTTCCCGAAATAAAAGGCGGTTATTATTATGGTAAACAGTTTAAAGATGCACACGAGGTTGGAGCGTATATCGCACAAAACTTTAACCGGTTGTACACCCAAACTTTATTGTGGCAGGCAACTTATTACGATTCCACTCTACCCTACTGGTTCCTTGAAAGAACATTGCTGAACATAGGAACACTTGCTACCGCAAATACCTATCGTTTTGCAGATAATCGTTTCTGGGGTTGGGAAGGGGTAAATGCCTGCGAAGGTACCTGCACGCATGTATGGCAATATGCGCAGTCAATGGGCAGGATATTTCCATCACTCGAAAGAGATGCAAGGCAAAGAACAGACCTCGGCATTGCCATGCAGGAAAACGGGGGAATAATATTTCGTGCAGAATATGAAACACGCCCCGCCATTGACGGACAAGCCGGTACTATACTACGTATTTACCGGGAGCACCAGATGAGTAGTGATGATACATTTCTACGTAATAACTGGGGCAACATCAAAAAAGCAGTATCCTTTATGCTGGCCCAGGATAAAAATGGCGATGGCATGACGGATACACCGATGGAAAATACGCTTGATGCGGTATGGGAAGGAGAGATTGCATGGATAGTGGGATTATGCATTGCCGCTGCTAAGGCTGCGCAACTGATGGCAGAAGAAATGAAGGATATTTCTTTTGCAAAAACATGCAAACAGTATGTTGAAAAAGGCAGCAGGAATATGGCTGAAAAATTATTTAACGGGGAATATTTTATTCATCGGCCGGATGCGGTGGAGGGAAGAAAAAAATTAGGCGCTTATAATACCTGCCATATAGACCAGGTATACGGACAGAGCTGGGCATGGCAGGCGGGGCTTGGAAGATTATGGGATAAAGAAAAAACCATGTCGGCTTTACGCGCTCTTTGGAAATACAATTTTGCGCCTGATGTTGGTCCTTATATTAAAACGCATACCGGCGGAAGACCTTATGCGTTGCCCGTTGAAGCCGGTTTGATAATGAATACCAACCCACACAATGAACCCAGGCCTTATGGAGATAATGTTACCTGGCAACTGGGGTATTTTCATGAATGCATGACGGGATTTGAGCACCAGGTAGCCAGCCACATGATGGCGGAAGGAATGACGGATGAAGCATTGGTTATAACAAAAGCCATACACGACCGCTACCATGCTGCCAAAAGAAATCCTTACAATGAAATTGAATGCAGCGATCATTATGCCCGTGCGATGGCAAGCTATGGAACTTTTATAACAGCCTGCGGCTTTGAGCATCACGGACCTAAAGGCTACCTGCGTTTTGCACCTAAATGGAACAGGAACAATTTTAAAGCTGCCTTTACTTCTGCGGAAGGATGGGGCGCTTACAGCCAGGCAAAAAATAATGAACAGCAACTGCATATCCTTACCTTACAATATGGCTCGCTGCTTTTAAAAACCATTTCTTTCGATAACCTTAGGGATCAAAAAGCAAAAACTGTTTTGGTTACATTAAACGGGCAGGAAGTTCGCGCAAGCTTTAAAGAAGCAGAAGGAAGCATTGTTATCGGGTTGAGCAAAGGCGTTAGGATAAAAGCCGGTGAGGAAATTCAAATCAGCATTAGTTGATGATTAAAACCATTAAGGGACATTAAGGCTTGTTCAGAAATATCCTGCCGGTTATTTTTAAAAGCAGAAGAGATGGTATCTATATTTAACAGCTCCTGGCAGGTCTTAATCTTCATTAGTATGCGTCAGTTAATTAATCAGTTTGCTGATTGCTATTCAAATATAAAATCTACATATGTAACCACCAAGTAACAGCACGCGGGTTTTCACCAGCAACATCAATTGATTCGGAATACTTTATTTTGAAATTATATAGCCTATTTCTCCAGGTCAGCAATCACAATCTTATTCATTTTCAGCATGGCATCCATGGCGCGTTTAGATTGTTGTTTGTCGCTGCTGTTCAATAGTTCTGGTAATCTTATTGGTACTATTTGCCAGCTTATGCCAAACTTATCTTTCAGCCAGGCACACCTGCTTTCCTGTCCGCCATCGGCTATCAAATTATTCCAGTAATAATCTGTTTCTTGTTGATCTTTTGTATTTACCACAAGCGAAATGCCTTCATCAAAATTGAATGTGTGGTTTAATGAACTGTCCATGCAGGCAAGCGTATAACCATCAATGCTGAACTGACCATGCTGTACATTGCCGGCTGTATCTTCACCACCTTGCGGATACTCCAATATGCCTTGTGTTTTTGAGTGGGGAAACAGTTTTGTATATAACGTAATAGCTTCTTTTGCCCTGCCATTTTGTTTGTTGATGAACATTAATGTAGGCGTGAAGTATTGATCCGTGTCGCCTTTTTGGCCGGTATACAATTGCCAGGTAATGCCGAATTTATCCCGCACCCAACCGTATTTTTTACTGAAAGGATAACTGTCTAATGGCATCAGGGCTACCCCACCTACGGCCAGTGCATTAAATAATCTTTCTGTTTCTTTTTCATCTTCATTGGCTATTAAAAATGATATGGATGGATTAGGTGAAAAATGCGGACCTCCATTCAGGAACATCATTTTTTGGCCATTGATGCTGAGCATTTGCACCATTCCATTATCCTCTGTAACCGTAGTGTTGGGGAAAATGCTGCCATAGAATGCTGCGGCTTCTTTGCCATTATTGTTGAACCATATACAGGGATAGATAGACATGTTCATGGCAAGTTGATTTTTAATTGACGAAAAGTATTGTGTATGAAAAAAAATAAAATGTTATCTGCTGCCTGCTGCGGTGTTTTCTGCACAATTGTTGTTACACATAAATCGGGCCATCAGCCAACAGGTAATCAAAATACTGCTTAATTTTAGTTCTTCAAAAATTCATTCAACAAAAAATATCATTTATGACAACTCAACAAGTAGCCGATAAGTTTTATGAATACATGCAGCAGGGCGCATTTGATAAAATATATGCCGAACTATTCAGCCCTGATGCTACCAGCGAAGAAACACCAGGTTCTGACTGGACAAAGGCAACCGGTATGAAAGAGATTCATGAAAAAGGAAAAAAGTGGAATGATATGATAGAAGCTATGCATGGCGGTACTACCGGAAAGCCAGTGGTAGCCGGTGATTATTTTACTTCCTTTATGACGATGGATTTTACGCCCAAAGGCGGACCAAGAACCAATATGGAAGAAATAGGTTTGTACAAAGTGAAAGACGGAAAAATTGTTTCTGAACAATTTTTTTACTAATACTTTTTATAAGAATTTATGTACTTACTTCAGGCAGCGTTTTTCTTTCGGCAGAATCTTTTAAAACCGCAAGCGCATCAATAAAAATGATAGTGTATATCTAATCTTTCGCTGTATGTATTGGCGATGGTGGGGTAATAGAACCACGTCAGCCGATACACTTACTAAAGATAAATTAATAACTAAAAGTTGAAATTATGATGTCAAACCCCACTATTGTCAATACGATGCTGGCAGCAGCTTTTTCGTCCGAACTGGTTAGCAATGCAAGATATTACGCTGTCAAAGTACATGAGGCTACAAATCACAAATACGATGGCAAACCTTATGAAGTTCACCTGCAAATGGTGTATGACTTTGCCTGCAAATACGTACACCTGCTACCGAACAACAGCGCAATAAGCGAAGCGCTTGCAGCGTGTTGGGTACATGATGTGATTGAAGATTGCCGCCAAACCTATAATGATGTAAAAGATGTTCTTGGCGAAAAGGTTGCTGATATTGCCTATGCCTTAACTAATGAAAAAGGCAAGACAAGAAAGGAACGTGCAAACGATAAGTATTACGAAGGCATTAGAAACACAGCTTTTGCAGTTTATGTAAAAGTTTGTGATAGGCTTGCTAATGTCAAATACTCGAAAGAAACAGGTAGTAAAATGGTTGAAGCTTACCGAAAAGAAAACGATGAATTTAAAAAGCAGTTGTGGTCGCTCCGGTATAAGGAAATGTTTGATGAACTGGATGAGTGCCTGCAAGGTTGCAGCTAACATAAACGCACTTAATCCGTAATAAAACCATACTTTTTGTAAATATCTTTTGCCGGTTTACTTTTAATGAAATTCATAAAATCTTTTGCCGCTTCTTTATGCGGCGCTTCTTTTAATATTCCTGCCATATAAGTGGCTGTAATATTTTCTTTATCCGGAATGGTAATCATTTCAATGGGATGATTAATCATCTGCTGATAGAATGCTTCTGAGTACCAAACAGGCCCGGCATCGCTCTGTTTATATAAAATACGCATGGGTGTTTGCCGGTGATGAATTTGAGTAAGATAAGTACTGCCATCGCTTACCTTGGTTTGCATAATTATTTTGCGAAGTGGTTCACCACCTGCTTTCACGTATGCTTCTTCAATACGTTTGCCAATACCTTCCCAGGCAGGATTAGGCATACTTATTTTTACATCTCTTCTTCCTAAATCTTTTAAACCGTTTATTTTTTTAGGATTTCCTTTCTGCACCATTATGGCGAGTTTGTTATAGGCATAGGCTGTGGTATCGGTTAAGCGATCCATCATTTGCACTATTCTTGATTTGCCCGCGGTATATACATCTGCCTGTAAGGTAATGCGCATATTGCCTATCGTTATTGAACCGCCTTCAATCTGTTTAGCCAAAATACCCGGTGGCAATGTTTCTGCAAATACGCGTTGATATTGCGGATATGATACCTTAAAAGCAGCAAGCAGTTCATCAATACACATAAACTGGTTGCCCGCAAAAAAAATTACCAACTGCGGGTCGTTAATATCGCCATATAAATCCGGCACATTATCAATGCCCGGCACGGTGAACATCACTTTGCTTTCCGGCGGCTTGTTCCAGGGTGGATCGAATTGATGATCCTGGGTATATAATGCTTGCGCAAATGCCATAAGTATAGTAATAAGTGTGCTAAATTTTTTCATTGTTGTTTTTAGTTAATGGTGAATGGTGAATAGGCAATGGGCAATAGTGAATATGTGAGACGTGAGACGAGAAACGTGAATACAGATGCAACAACATGCAACTTGTTGAAGACCTCGATGAACGAAGTGATTTCGGTGTAACCTGAAACCTGCAACTCGCAACCTGTAACAGTGTATCGGTGAAACGTGAGAGCAGAAACGACAAACCAGAAACGACAAACCATAAACCACAAACCATAAACCACAAACCATATCTGCCTTCCGCCCTACACCCCTTCCGCTTACGGCTTAACTATCGCCCATCCTTCTGCCTGCCTGATAATGAGTTCGCCATTACCACTGGGCACTACGGCTATAAAATCATACAATTGATCACGGCTGATTTTTCTTTCACGTAAAGTGTTATTGCACTGTGCTATTATTACACCTTTTTCTGCCAATGCTTTTAAATCATTTTCATATTTGCTGCCTTTAAGGTAAGCTTCTGTGCCTCCGGCAAAAGCAATCAGTTCTATTTCAATTTTTCCTTCCAGCCGCGGATCTGTGAGCGCGTTATTGAGATTGCGCAGTGTTTTTTCAATCACCTTCGGATCATTATTGTCTAACTGGTAAATGGCGTGGTATTTTTTTTGTGTAGCTTTTGCACCGGTAAACGCTGCGTTTTTTTCAAGATTGGTTTGTGCGGTAGCCGCAGCAGCCATAAGGCAAAACAGGAACAGTGATAATGATAACTTTTTCATTCGTGTAATTTTTAATAATATATTTTATTGATGAAATTGAAACCTGGCAGCATATATTTAAAGGTGTTTGATTTTTGCCGGCATAGTAGCACAGGCGCTGAACGAAATGCGACGCAACGATGTTGCCCGGAGTTGCAGTGGCCCGGTACCCCATTATTTTGTTTGTTGTGCATCCTTAATCGGTTTAAAAGGTCCAAACTTATGCTGTTGTTCTGAAAAATGATCTGCATAAGGCCCAAACGGAAAATCAACAGGCTTGTGAGTAAGATTATGCCAGTCTGCACTTTGATCTTTGTGCGGCCGTGGCTGGCTGTTTACAAAAGCCGCTACATCCCAGGCTTCTTCATTGCTCAGTGTGGTATGATGATAATCTGCGCCGAATGGCATATTATTTTTTACAAAACCCGCAAACCCGCTGATGCGGTATAAGCCGGCGCCATCATTATAACTATGTTCTCCCCACAGTGGCGGATATATATAACCCGATGCATCATTATTCAATTGACCATTACCGTTAGTGCCGTGGCAACTCTGGCAATTAGTTGTATATACTAATCGGCCATTATCGGGGTTAGCTGCCCTGTCTAAATAAGGAAGCTTCATCAAACTTGTGCCGCCTTTTTCTACGCCTTTGGGTATACCGTCTCCCAGCCATTTTATATAGGCGTATATTGCCTGCATTTCATGTGTGCTGCTGTCCATTTTTTTACCATCCAGGCTGCGCTCCAGGCAATCATTTATGCGGTCATATATGGTTTGTATCCCATTATTTCTTTCCCTGAATTTTGGATAAGTGGAATATACTTTCCCAAAATTATTTCCGTAGGGCAGTGTTCCACCGTCGAGGTGACAATTCTGACAATTCATGCCATTGGTAATTTGTGCCACAGATCCTTTGGGGCCTAAATAGTGAGCAGTATTAACAATGAGTTCGCGTCCATACCAAACCAATTTACCACTATCCGTTTCCGTTATGATCTGGTATTTACCCCATCCGCGCCACATGGTATCGGCAGCTTGTGACGCCAGCATCTCATTAATACTTTCCTCTTGCTGCTTTCGCTTTTTATGGCCGGCAATATTATCGTGAGCAATAACAATGCCCACCACAATAAGTAACAATATCGGGAACCCGTGCGCTTTCATTACTGCAAATTAATTTGTTTCTTCCTGAATATAAACTGCATTATGTACCATGTAGCGATAGAGGCAAAATGCAAAGCTGCCTGCCATTAATAGCCTGAGCTCTGCTAATGTGAACGAAATGAATAGCGACAATGCAAAAATTAAAAGCAATAAAAAAATAAGTATCCTCAGGTTTACGAGGAGTGTTAATATATTTTTGAAGTGCTTATGCTTTGCCGGAAGTATTATAGCTTTTTCCATATAGATGCTTTATTGCTGATGTAAAGTTGCTATATGATATTGCAGGAAAGAAATTGCTAATAGTAATCTTCCATTACCTGAAGTTATAATGGCGGGCAAACTTCATAAACAAATCAGCAAGCGATTCTGGCTGACCATGCTGCTGTATAAAATAAAAATCCCTTTCTATATGAAGATTTTTTACCGCTACAACAGCGCATATTTTATTTTTCAGCTCATTTGAAATAGCGTGTATGGAAAGAAATGCCATAGCATCTGAATTCAGCAGGTAACGCTTTATACTTTCCGTACTGCCTAACTGCATCTCCACTTTTAATTGTGATATTTTTATGCCTAAAGGTTTTAATGCATGTGCAATTACTTCAAGGGTACCCGAACCCGGCTCTCTTAACAACAAAGGAATCTTCAGCAGTTCCTCAGGTTTTACTATTCCTTTTTTTGCAATGGGGTGATGAATATTGGCAACAAGCACCAACTCATCTTTTACAAAGGTGGTATACCTGAAAAGATTGTTTTTTGATTTGCCTTCTATTATACCGAGGTCAATTTTTTTATTTTGCAGATCTTGTTCAATTTGTTCAGTATTGCCGGTAGTAAGCGTAACTTTTATATCGCTGAATTTTTTATGAAAGCCTGCTAATACCGGCGGCAGCACATACTGCGCAACGGTTGTACTGGCGCCAATTCTTATTTTACCTGATTGTTTTTGTGTGATGGAGTTCAGCTCAAACTCAAGATTTTGGTATATGCTGAAAATCTGTTCGGTGTACTGCAGCAACATTTCTCCTGCCGCCGTTAACTTTATTTTAGTACCGTTTCGCTCAAAAAGTTTTACTTTAAAGTAGTTTTCTATTTCGTGTATGTGTTTGGTTACTGCCGGTTGGGTAATAAACAATTCTTCAGCGGTTTTAGTAAAATTAAGCCGCCGCGCAACAGTATGAAAAACTTTGAGTCTGAAATCGAACATGCAATGCCTTTTGATGGCTGCTTGTAAAGCTAAAAGAATATCTCAAAACTAATATGAAATATCAGGGATTTAGCTTTTAGAGATATTTAATCTCTGATAGCAAAATACAAACATATGCATATGGCTATAAATAAAACTACCGAAACAAATAAAAGTGTAACTGACTTTATCAACAAATCTGTTGATACTGAGCAAAAACGAAAAGATAGTTTTGAGCTATTGGCATTCATGGAAAAAGTTTCAGGATATAAACCAAAAATGTGGGGAGCTTCTATTATAGGATTTGGCCGCTATCATTATACTTATGATAGCGGGCATGAAGGAGACGCGCCACTGGCCGGGTTTTCACCGCGTAAAGCAGCAATTTCTTTATACGTTTTTACCGGTTTAAAAGAGCATGAGCATTTGTTGAAAGGTTTTGGAAAATACAAAATGGGAAAAGCCTGCATTTACATAAAAAAGTTAGCTGATATAGACCAGCAAAAACTGGCTGTATTAATAACAAAAACAATCGAATACCTGCAGGGTAAGTATGGTAAAAATTAGCTTGCATAAAATGAACTATTATGGCAACAGTTACATTAACGCAAACATTCAAAGCGCCAATAGAAAAAGTTTGGAGTGCTATTACAGCGCCGGAAAAAATGAAACACTGGTATTTTCATGTGCGTGATTTTAATTTGAAAACCGGGAATGTATTTACCTTTTATGAAAAGCCGGAAGGAGGCAGCTATCTCCATCGTTGTGAAATTTTAAAGGTTGTTCCTCAAAAAATATTTGAACATACCTGGGAGCATCCCTCTCACTCAAAAGGGAAATCTGTTTTAAAATGGGAATTAGAAAGTATGGATGAAAATCATACCAGGCTTACACTTACGCATTCCGGCCTGGAAAATTTTGCTGACGCGGGTCCCGAATTTGCAGTAGCAAATTTTGAATTTGGCTGGAAGGCTATTGTACCGGTTTCATTGCGCAATTACCTGTATGGTATTGAAAAACTGGTTTTTGCAATTGATATTAAAGCGCCGCGTGAAAAAGTGTGGCAAATACTTTGGGAAAAAAACAGCTATACACAATGGACTTCAGTATTTACAGAAGGCTCTTATTATGAAGGCGCATTACAACAAGGCGGCAGAATACATTTTTTATGGCCCGGCGGAAGCGGGCTTTACAGTGATATTGTTTTTTTGAAAGAAAACAGCCTGATGTTGTTTAGCCATATTGGTATTATAAAAGATAAGCAGGAGCAAGCTATTAACGCTGACACAGAAGTTTGGACGGGAAATATTGAAAGCTACAGGTTAACAGATATTGAAGGCGGCACCAATCTTACGGTTGAGTTAGACTGCCAGCCTGCCTATAAAGATTATATGAATGAAAAATTTCCACAGGCATTACAAAAAGTAAAGCAAATGTGTGAAGGGTGATACTCTTTAACGTTTTAATATTGCCGGGTTTAAAATTTCGGTACAGGACATTGTGTAGACCGTAAGTTCTGATTATACTGGTTATAAAACCCGTTATACAATAGAGCGAATTCCGATGCGCCATACATATTGTTATAGGTTTTGAGCGAAGACATAGTAGCGTCATAGCTGAACATAAGTTTTACGGATTTCCATTGAAAGCCAAGCATTGGAATAGCCGCATCTCCATACCGGTAATATAAGCCGGCAATCAATTGTGTTTCTCCATCGCCTGATAAATTATAATTAGCATGTAAGCCTAATGTAAGTTCTCTTGCTCTTGCCTGCGTTGTAAAATATGCGCCGGGGCTAACAATAACCCTGTCGTTTACTTTTATCATTGCATCGGCAAAAGCAATATAGCGGCGGGCAATTGTATTGTTGTATAATTCACCTGTAAGTGTGTCGTACACCGCGGAGGAGAAAAAGGATTCTTTGGGTGAATTAACGTGATGCACTGAAACACCTGCATGCAGGTAAACATTATCTGAAGGAAAGTAGGCATAGTTTAAGCCAACCTGCACATCAAGATAATTGATACTGGTAGCAGCAAAATTTTCACCGCTTGGGGCGCCGGCATCAAAAAATTTTCCATTCCATTGGTTGTCGTAAGTAAATTTTGTAACATCTACTCTTTTATTTGCCCATCCCAGATTGAAACCTGCAGAAAGTAATCCTGTGCTGCCCAGCATCTGGTGATAGGCGGCGGATCCATATACTTTTGTTGAAGTAAGATTGCCACTTCCTGCAACATCACGGAGAATAGCGCCACCCAAGCCTACCCAGCCTGATTCAAACCTGTCGCGGAATGCCTGTGCATCTCCAAATATACTTATGGTTTTGAACTGAGCAGGAATACTGGTCCATTGCTGCCTGTAATTAGCTCCAAGGCGATAATCATTTTCAGGTAAAAAACCTGTGTTGGCAGGATTGGTGGTAAGGGGTGAATTAAAAAACTGGGAAAAATGAAGATCCTGTGCATGAAGCAGTGATATCATTAAAATCATGACAGTTATTGTTGCTGCACACCTGTGTAGCATAGCAATAATCCCAGGGCGGTTGCCGCTATATATAAAAATGCTTCTACGCATTAAACCGGTTTTGTTGTTTTCAGTAGTGTAAACCTGTATCATAATCACATCCTCCATTTTTTATCACCCCATGTCAGTTAATTCAGCTCAGGTAATGTGGGGGTATTTCAAATTTTCGCATCCCGTAAACATTCCGACCGGTAGTGACCCCTACAGGCGGGCGTTTCACCCGCCTGAGAAAATTTGAAATACACTAATAATGTGTTAGTATAGGTTGTTTTATTAAAATTACATTATCTAAGCAATGTTATATCACCTTTCTTGGTTGCTTTGGTACCATCACTAAATTCAATTTCCAAAGTATATGCATAGGCGTCCATAGGTTGCAGCGTGCCTTTATATTTTCCATCCCAACCCTGGTTTTTATCTGTTGTTTGATACATCAATTGCCCCCAGCGGTTGTATATGCGGAACATCATTTTGGCAATGGCATATCCTCTTACATAAGCACGATCGTTTACGCCATCTCCATTTGGTGAAAATGCCGAGGGAACCGCTACCAGTGGAGATACAATAGCAGAAACCGGGCTGTACGCCGTATCCGTACAACCATATTGGTTATATGTAATTAATGATACATCAAATGTGGCAGTTGCATTGTATTGGTGAATGGGATTTACCTGGTTTGATGTATCTCCATCACCAAAATTCCAGCGGTAACGGATAGCGTTAACCGAAGTATTGGTAAAGGTAGTTGATGTATTTTCCTGCGGTTGTGCCGGGCTGAAGGTAAAACCTGCAGTTGGTTTATCGTATACTGTAATAGTATGAGATACGGAGTCTGTGAGATTGCAGGTCATGGAATCAACCACCACCAGTTTGATGGTGTAGTTGCCGGGAACAGTATAATCATGTGTGGGTGCAAATTCATCTACTACAGGTGATCCGTCTCCAAAATACCAGTAAAAATGTTGCCCCGCTTCCGACGTGTTTGCAAATGCCTGTAGATGTGGTGCGCATCCGTTTTCGGCTTCAAACGCAGCTTTTACATTAGGTGCCACACGCATCACTATTTTAAATGTATCAGGCCCATTACAATAACTCGTGTCTGTTAATATCAGGCTTACATTATACGTGCCGGGGGATGGAAATTCGTGAGGTACGCTTGCTGTTCCGGCGAGTTGCGGTGTTGAGCCATCTCCAAAATCCCATACAAAAGAATCTGGTTTAAATGGTTTACCTGCAGGTGCTACAGAAGTATTATGAAATAAATATTTTAAACTCGCACAGGGAGGAAGTTTATCATATGTTGCTCCCAGCACAGCCCTGTCCTGGCGTACGCGGATATTGGTATAAGATGTATCGCTGATTATACATTTACTTGAATCAACAGAGATAAGCGTAACCAGGTAATCGCCAACCTGGTTATAGGTATTGGTGCTGGATGCAGTTTTTGTTGTATCCTTATTTCCATCTCCAAAATCCCAAAAATATAAAGTGCCCTTTCGCAGTGTATCAAGAAAATCAACCTGTAAAGGAACACAGCCATACGATTTGTACGGTATGCCATCTACTTCAGGTCTTACTCCATTGGTTACCCCCGAAAAGTCCATATCTATTTTTACCGCTGCCAGGTTACATTCGTCAGGGGCGCCTGATGTTGGGCTCCAAACGCCCGGAGAGGTTGGGTAGCGAAGCCCGGTACCACCAATAAAACAGGCGGCGCAAATGGCCTGGTATATAATGCCATTCTGATCAAACCTGCTGGTACCTCCATCTACATGATCGCCATATCCTCCAAATAATCCATAAAAAGAGCCAAACAGAATGTCTGAAGCATCTTTTTTCAAAACAAAAAAGTAAAAATCACGTCCATCGGTTCTGCAACCGTTGGGTAATACATTACAATTTTTAGTAGGCATTCCTGTGGTGCCCGCAGTCCCAAATGCATCAGGTGCATTGGCGCGTGCAGATCCACCCCAACCTGAAACATATACGTTTTCACATTTATCTACTGAAAAAGCTACAGGAGAAATATTATAGCTTATAGCACCGCTACCATATACTGTGGAATAAACGGTTGCAGATAAATCCTGCTTCATTTTTACAATAAATTGTTTGGATCCGGCATTGCTGTATATACCTGTTGGAGTAACCGGCCAATTACCTAACGTAACCCCGGTTATATAAGGAAATCCTTTTAAATCTATTTTTAAACCATAAATAGCATCCATTTTATCTGTGCCTACATACGTGGTTTTTTGAAGCGCTCCACTGCTGTTGAAAATTGCTACGAAGCCATCAGCGCTACCACCCTTATACGTACTGCTGATTACCCCGGATGAAGGAACTCCCGGCAGGTTGGTGCTTTTTGTAGAGCCTCCTACATATATGTTGCCATTGATAGGATTTAAGGCAAGTACAAACATGCCGTCATCATCTGAACCTCCAAATAATGTACTGAAAAGTACATTGTTTACATCTGGCGCTAACTTTATTAATACACCATCCTGTTTACCTGCAAGGTTTGATTGTGACGCGCCAGTGCTTGTTGGAAAACTACCTGATTGAGTACAGGAAGCAATATAAATATTGTCACTGTCGTCAACAATTACCTCGCTTCTTGAATCATCGCCATAAAATACATAAAGGCTTGCAGGGCCCTGCCTGTCTAATTTAATGTTTACACCATCATTTCCAGTGCCGCCTATGCGTTTTGATCCGATTAATGCCGTTCCTGTTGCATTCAGCTTTGTTACTACTATATCCTGGCCACCGCAGGCGCCCAATTTATTTCCTGCCGGAAGTAAGGGATAACTTTTGTTGCCATCAATATCAGAGTTTGTTCTGCCAAGTATTACCAGGTTACCTTTGCTGTCTTCAATAAGGCTATGCGGTTGATCTGCACCGTTACCCCCTACATAAGTAGCATATACTCTCTGCTTGCCTGATCCGTTCAGTTTCAAAATTCCTATATCAACTGCCGATACCCCTGTGCCTGCGCCTGCATATGTGGTTTGAAATGCTCCTGTTGAAACCGGGAAGCCATTAGCGAAAACAATGCCTCCTGTATACATGCTTCCATCGGCGCCATAGGTAGCAGTATATCCCCATTGGCTTGCCCTGCTTCCGGTAAATGTTGCAAAAATCAATGTTGGGTCTATTATCAATGTTTTTGAAGCATCATAATTCCTGACCTTAAATTTTACAGTATTGTTTTCCAGTATATATTTTACATTTATTTCTTTTCTTCCAATACTCTCATCCGGTTGATAGGAATAAGGAGAGAGCTCTTTTACATCATTTACTGATGTTTTGATAAGCAGCTCCTGGTTTTTGATTTGCAATTTATCAGCACCATTATACTTCATCACAATTTTATTTGCATCAGCACCGGGTTGTACAATAATATCATACTTTAACTGGTCGCCATTTGCATAATACCGCACATCTATACCGGGATACATATTTTTATAAGTAATAGCCTGGTATATTTTGCAATTGGATGCCCATTTGGATTGATCATCTCCAATAAAATAATTTTCGTAAGATGTAATGGGTTTTTCAGAAACAATCTGGGGATTGGGATTACTACCCACAAAAGTCATATTATAAGCATGGGAGCGGAGTACTATGCCTGAAGAGTCTTTCTGCCCACCTGTTGCAGGACGCGGATACGCTTTGCGGCTGCTGGTATTGGTTGCAGTAGTGCCATTTTCATGATCGTGGCCATGATCAAGCAATGCATGCAAATCATCTTCATTATGCATTAAAACCGTAAAGCCATTTTTTTGTAAGAAGAAAGCGCCATTGGTAATTTCTCCTTTAAATAAAACAGAATGATCCCACTGCCCTTTGTTTTCAGTAAACTCAACTGATTGCTGGGCAGAAACCAACTGACTGAAAAAGAGAAAAAGAAAAAATAAAAATATAGCAGGTGTATATTGATGCTTCCTCATTATTTTAAAAGTCGGATTTTAAAGCGAATTTACCAGTCAATACATTAATTACGATATCTTACTCCAGGAGGTTTGTCCTTTTTGCTGTTGCAGGTAAGCTTTTAACTTCAAATTAACTGGAAAAGACAATTCAGGATCATCACTTAATAATATTTCCGCATGTTTTCGGGCTAAATCTACCAAATGTTTATCCTGCACTATGCTTGCCAGCTTAAAGTTAAGCATTCCGCTCTGGCGTGTGCCTTCAATATCTCCCGGACCTCTCAGCTCAAGGTCTTTTTCTGCAATAACAAAACCATCATTGGTAGCGCACATCATTTTAAGGCGCTCTCTTCCATCAGCAGTTAATTTGGTTCCGGTAAGTAATATGCAAAAGCTTTTTTCAGCTCCCCTGCCCACCCTGCCTCGTAACTGGTGTAATTGGGATAGCCCGAATTTTTCTGCGCTTTCTATAACCATCACGCTTGCATTCGGAACATTTACACCAACTTCAATTACCGTTGTAGATACCATGATCTGAGTATCTCTTTTCACAAAACGTTGCATATTGGCTTCTTTTTGATCCGCATTCATTTTTCCATGCACCATGCTGATCCAGTACGCAGGTTCGGGAAAATATGCTTTTACATTTTCATATCCCTTCATCAGGTTTTCATAATTCACTTTCTCGCTTTCTTCAATCAATGGAAATATAATATATGCCTGCCTGCCTTTTGCAATTTCCGCTTTTATAAAATCCATTACCTGCGGGCGTGCGCTTTCATAACGATGAACGGTTGTAATAGGTTGCCTGCCCGGCGGAAGTTCATCCATTATACTATAATCGAGGTCTCCATACGCCGTCATGGCAAGCGTTCTTGGGATAGGCGTTGCCGTCATAACCAACACATGCGGTGGTATATGATTTTTCTGCCACAATTTAGCGCGTTGCGCTACACCAAACCTGTGTTGTTCATCCACAACAGCAAAACCAAGGTTTTTAAACTGAACGGTATCTTCAATGAGCGCATGCGTTCCTGTTAGTATATGCAATTCTCCTGATAACGCTTTGGCAAGTGTTTTTTTTCTTTCCCCTTTTGGCGTTGATCCTGTGAGCAGGGCAGTTTGAATGGGCATATCTTTTAATAACTCGCTTAAAGCGCTGTAATGTTGCTGCGCCAGTATTTCGGTTGGCGCCATCATGCAGCTTTGATAGCCGTTATCTGCTGCAAGCAACATACTCAGTAATGCAACAATCGTTTTACCACTGCCCACATCTCCCTGCAACAGGCGGTTCATTTGTATACCCCGTGCAGTATCCTGTCTTATTTCTTTTAATACTCTTTTTTGAGCGCCTGTTAACTCAAAAGGTAAATATTGTTTGTAGAAAGTATTAAACAACTCACCTACTGCTTCAAAAGTGATGCCTTTTGTAAAGCGATGCCTGTTGGAGCGTATCAATCCTAATCGTACCTGTGCCAAAAAAAGCTCTTCAAACTTCAGGCGCTCCAATGCTTTTTCATGAATGCCACTGTCTGCCGGAAAATGAATATTCAGGTAAGCTTTATACCTTGGCAGGAGCTGCAGGTTTTGAATAATGTTTTCAGGAATATTTTCAGGCAGGTCTTTTTCGCTCAGCAAACCAACAAGTGTATATACCAGTTTGCCTATCTGCCTGCCGTTTAATCCCCTTGCTTTTAATTTTTCTGTTGCGGGATATATTGGTTCGAGAAATGGCCTGCCTTCTGTTGTTTCCGTAGTTAGTACATCCATTTCAGGATGGTTAATCTGCGGGTTGCCCATAAAGAAAGATACCTTGCCAAAAACAATATACGATTGCCCTATGCTGATATTTTTTTCAATCCAGCTAATACCCTGGAACCAGGTAAGCTCAAGCGAACCTGTATCATCTCTCAACTCAGCTACAAGGCGTTTTCCTCTTTTTTCTCCCAATACTTCGCATGAAATAATTTTACCGGCTACCTGTATGTATTCTGTATCCGGAGTAATCTGCCTGATTTTTTTTATTTCTGTTTTATCAATATGGCGATAGGGAAAATGCTCCAGCAGATCTTTGAACGTAAAGATGTTTAATTCTTTTTTCAACAGATCAGCTCTTAACGGGCCCACGCCTTTGAGATATTCGATGGGGTTAGATAATATGGAATTGTCTTTTGCTATACCGGTTTCTTTACCAGCAAAAATAAAGAAAGCAGGATACTGATGATACATTGTTATATCAGTTATCCTGCTTATTCAAATCTTTTACCGTTTATGTAGTATTATTTTTGAGTAGAAGTTTTTCCCAGCCATAGCAATCCATCCAGCACTAATTTATTCTGTGTTTCATTGGCAAATTGAAAAGACAGTTCTTTATTTGTTTTATGCTCGTAATCTATATCATTATGCCCCATATTAATATAAATCATATTGTAGTTGGTATTAGTCCATACAACGGGGTAGTAGCCGCTATGCCATATCTCGTGCCGCTTTGGCCCGGTGCCGAGGGGAAAACTGGTTGAATCTATTGACAATAATATTTTAACAGAGGGATTTTGCCGTAAATCTTTTTCCCAGCTATACCATTCATTTGGGGAAGATTTGAATGTATGTGGTAACCGTTTTACAGCAGGATGTGTACTATCTTCCACACGCAATATAGCCGAAGTTGGCCGCCAGGTATTTCCTTTATACGAACCTGCTCCGATAAAATCATTATGATACCAATTCCAGTTTTGCGGAAAGCCAGACGGCGTTAGCGCAAAACCTGAAAAATGAAAGCCCATCCAGGCGCCTCCCTTCTTCATATACCGTTCAAAAGCGGCGCGTTGATTTGGATTATCAGGGCGTGTATCTAAAAAAATTACTACATGGTATTTTGCGAGGAAACTATCGTTAAGATTATTCCAGTTATTGGTGGAATCATATTTAAAATTATATCGCTTACCCATTTCAGGAAACCAGCGATTAGCTTCATGCACAAAGCTGATATGTGCAAGGTCGTTTCTTGAAGTGTAAAAGGCGATTACGTTAAATGATTGCCGGGAGATTTGTGCGATACTGGTTGAAGTTAGGAAGCAGAAGAAGAGGATAAAGATGAAGCCCCTCCCACCTCCCCGAAGGGGAGGAGTGCCATAGCACAGCCCTGACTTTTCAAAGTTCATGTTGTAATATTTTTTTCTGTATTGCTACCACATCACCTGTGCAACAAACCCAAACTTAACGTTTATTAATTGCATACCGCTCGCATTCTCAACCTCCCGTTCTCGCTTTTCTTTAATCTGATTTGAATTGGAGAGGGGCTGGGGGTGAGGGAAACTTTCTCTCAATATGCTCTCTATCCATATCTTTGATTCGTATATGGATAATGCAATTATTTTACTGATAATCGGTTTGCTTATTGGCACGCTGGGAACGCTGATTGGTGCAGGCGGCGGATTTTTATTAGTGCCGCTGCTTATTTTTACACACCCCAATCTCACACCGGAAATTATTACTGCCATATCAATTGCGCTTGTTGCCGCCAATGCTATTTCAGGGTCTATAGCTTATGCCCGGGCAAAGCGCATAGATTATAAAGCCGGACTTTTATTTGCATTGTTTACCATACCCGGGTCTATATTGGGTGTATATGTTACAAAATATATTCCCCAGCATACGTTCAGTATTATTTTCGGAATTATACTGATTGGATTATCTCTTTTTCTTTTTTTCAAAAAGAATGCAGCAGCAAGCATTGGCGGCGCTGCTGATACGCAAGGCTTAACATATCAAATACTAATTGACAGGGAACGAACCGTATTTGAATATGCCTACAGCAGGTATATAGGCATACTGGTAAGTATACTCGTTGGTTTTCTGTCGCCTTTACTTGGAATTGGCGGCGGCATTATTCATGTGCCGGCAATGGTACACTGGCTGGGTTTCCCGGTGTATATAGCTACGGCAACTTCGCATTTTATTCTTGCTATTATGTCTTCGGTTAGTATAGTTGTACATGTTATACAGGGCAACTATAATGACCCTGCTGTGCTTCATATGATTTTGTGGTTGGCCATTGGCGCTGTAATTGGTGCACAGGTGGGGGCTTTTCTCTCACACAAAATAAAAACAGCGGTCATTATTAAATCGCTGGCGGTATGCCTTGGGCTTGTGGGCATAAGGCTGCTGATGGATTTTTTTAATCACTGATATAAAACTTCTGGCACATATTTGCAAAAAAATATTATAGTAATTCACAACTGTGCATAATATGTAAAGCAGATACCCTATGTATTGTTCAACAATTGATGCTCAATACTTACCTTTGAACACAACGATAATTTAATCTATTATGGCGATAGTAGACCTGGTAATGCCCAAGTTAGGAGAAAGTATAATTGAAGCCACCATTTTACGATGGAATAAAAAGCCGGGCGACCATGTAAAAATCGATGAAACAATACTTGAAATTGCTACTGATAAAGTAGACAGTGAAGTGCCTTCTTCCGTGGAAGGAACCTTAATTGAAATTTTGTACAACGAGAATGATGTTGTGCCTGTAGATACTGTTATTGCAAGAATTGAGTCTGAATCGAACGGGTCAATACAAACAAATATACCTGTAGCAGAACCTGCTCAAACCATTAAAGAAGATACGGAAGTTGAAGCAGCTACAAAAGAAGTGCCTTATCAGCCCATTCATATAGATATACCCAGGACAAACGGAGGAGTAAGATTTTATTCGCCGCTGGTATTGAATATAGCCGCAAATGAAGGGGTTAGTCTTGCTGAATTGGAAAATATACCCGGCACAGGAAATGACGGACGTGTTACCAAGAAAGATATTTTGCAATGGGTTGAAAGAAAAAAATCCGGTGCGGTAACTGCACCTGTTCAGGAGCCTAAAGTTGTAACACAGCCTGCAGCAACAACACAACCGGCGCAAACTATTCAACAACCAACACAAACTGCACCGCAGGAAGAAGAAAAGCCTGCTATTGCTTATGATGGTAATGTGGAAATTGTAGAGATGGACCGTATGCGTAAGCTTATAGCAAAGCATATGGTGGATAGTAAGCAAACCAGTCCGCATGTTACCAGTTTTACGGAGTGTGATGTTACCAATCTTGTGCAGTGGAGAGATAAAGTAAAAGCAAATTTTGAAAAACAGGAAGGGGAGAAGATAACCTTTATGCCGCTGTTTATTGAAGCCATCATAAAATGTATTAAGAAGTTTCCGTGGGTTAATGCAAGTGTGGATGGCGATAAAATTATTGTGAAGAAAGATATTAATATTGGCATGGCAACTGCATTACCTAATGGAAATTTGATAGTACCTGTTATAAAAGAAGCGGATTATCTGAATCTTACCGGGCTTACCAAAAAAATAAATGCACTGGCTAATGCTGCCCGCAACAGCCGTTTAAAACCAGATGATACGCAGGGCGGAACATTTACGGTTACTAATGTAGGCACATTCGGAACATTGATGGGAACACCTATCATCAACCAGCCGCAGGTTGCCATTCTTGCTATCGGCGCTATAAAAAAACGTCCTGTTGTAGTGGAAACAGCGCAGGGTGATAGCATTGCTATCCGTCACATGATGTATTTATCCATGTCATACGATCACCGGATAGTTGATGGTTCAATCGGCGCGAGCTTTCTTACTGCTGTAGCAAATGAGCTGGAGAAATTTGATACAGGCAGGTCAATTTAATGTGAGTTTTGGATAACAACGCATTTTTTCTTTGCGTGCTTTGCTCCGTAGTGCACACTGCGTGAAACAATACTTTTTAAATACACCCCAAAGCTTACGATAAGAAACGAGGAAAGATATCATGATTTAAATACCCTGTCTTCTTTATCATATTCACGTTTTATTCCCTCCAGTAAATTTGTTTTTGAAATAATGTTATTTTCATTTGCCATTGCTTTAAGGCATACATAGTGAATTACATTTACAATTGAAGAACCACTTAATTCGTATTTAGCGGCTATGTTTTCGAGGTTGGCATCCTGTGATAATACTGTGTTTTGTGGCAAGCCGGATTTCCATATTTTATAACGCTCTTCCGCATCAGGCATCGGGAATTGTATAATAGTATTAAACCTGCGTATAAAAGCCTGGTCAATATTGCTTTTATAATTAGAGGCAAGAATAATTAACCCGGAAAAATCTTCCACCCTCTGTAAGAGATAACTTACTTCCTGGTTTGCATATTTATCATGCGCATTCTGCACATTGCTTCGTTTGCCAAAGAGCGCATCAGCTTCATCAAAGAATAATATCCAGTCTTTGTGTTCTGCTTTTATAAATATTTTTTCCAGGTTTTTTTCAGTTTCCCCAATATATTTTGAAACCACCTGTGAAAGGTCAATCCGATATACATCTTTATTGAATTGTTTACCAAGTAAAGTGGCGGTTAGTGTTTTACCTGTGCCGGGAGGGCCATAAAACAGCGCCCTGTATCCGGGTTTAATACGCTTGTCCATTTTCCAATCATTTATCAAACGGCTATTATGTTCCAGCCATATTTTAATATCATTAATGGCTAACGCGGTTTTGGGATTCAGCACCAGGTCGCCCCATTCCATTTTGGTGGTAACCAGTTTTGCCGGAAATGCTGCACCAAACACTGGTTTGCTTATTATGCCGGTGGTAAAAAGATCAACGTACTCCTGTTGGAATATAATTTTGCCACTCATATGCGGCTCCCCATCTTTAACATCTTCAAGTGAGAGTATATTTTCTTTTGCAAAAAAATGATCAGGTGAAAAATAGGCGGAGGCTTTTATTCTTTTATTTATATCATTGCCTGCCAAAATAAATAAAGCTGTTTCGCCGGTGGGTATTGTGCCACGATGATTAGATCCTTTAACGCCCCCTATTTCAGGAAACTCACCACCGTTGGGAAGGTATTGCTGAATAATTGAATCGAGAAAATTTGGTTGCACATGCGGCATGAGTGCAAGCAGCAGGATAATTAATTCCTCATTATTTAGCCTGTGCTCAATGATAAATGTATTTAAAGCAGATTTGTCTTTTTTTGATAATTTGATTGCAGGATATTTTAATAAAGCCTTATGCTCCTTATCAAAAAAGAGTTGCAGCCTGCTTTCTGTTACTTTTTTCAGTATTTCCGATAATGTATTAATTACTTGTTGTGGCAAAATTTAAATGATTTACTGTTGAAAAATATTTCACCTACGGGCAAACATTCTGATAACCACGCCTGCCTTTATTATGCGCATCGATAGATTTTCCTGCACAATCAACCACCTGCGTTGCATAGGCCGCCGCCGCTTTCAGCATTGTTTGTATTTGATTAATCTTAGCAATATACTCATCATCTTTTTTTGTGAATGCTTCTTTTGTCATACCTGTTTTTCCTTCAAAAACAGGTTGAGGATATTTCTTAATTTCTTTTTGTATATAGTTTATAAATTCGCTGCCATGCGATCCTTCATGAAAACTAATGGTTTTTGGATCACCGCGTCTTGTACCATACCCGTAATCTGAAGGGCCGGAAGGATTTATACCAGAACCATAATTTGTTTCTACTGTCAGCTCAATTTGTAAAGCAGGGTAAGGTTTAAATTTTGTAACCGTATTCGTTTTAGGGTCAGTATCAAAGTCGGGATTAGGCACAGTGAATTGGGTTATGTCCATATAAGTATGTGCTTCTTTTGGTTTTTCCCTGGCAGAATTATATACATCCGGTTTAACAACAATAGTAATATACCCGATTTGAATAGTGAACCCGCCTGCTTTTTGCGCAACGCTGCCCCTGGGCATAGGTGTGGCAGTTGTTACAGGCGTAGCTTTTTGCCTGGTTAATAAATTTGTGTGTTTATGTAATGCAACATGTGCGAGTTCATGTGCCAGCAATTGCTTACCTGCATTAGTAGCTGGCTGATATTTACCTGCGGCAAATACAATATGATTTTGATAGGTATAGGCATGCGCATCTATTGATGCAGATGATTGATGGGCTGATGCATTGTTATGAATACGTACTTGCCCAAAGTCATAACCAAACCGGGATTCCATAAAGTTCCTGGTAGTTGTGTCCATCGGAGTGCCGGCGTTGTTGATCGTATCGTGTACGGCAACAGGTGCAATCATATCGCCAGGTGTTGCTGTTGTTGATTTCATTTGTATTTTATCTTCTTCTTCGCAATGAGCGCATTTTCTTTGAACAGACTGCATTGATGAAGATAAAGGATGAAAAAAAGAGTTTGTATTGATATTGCCCGGCATCTGCATAACCTGGGTTGATACAGCATCTGCTTCCTGCTCATACTTATCTGCAGGCTGATTGATGTAAAGTTTTGGCTGAAAGAAAATGGCATTGGCATTTTCTTTTCTACCAGGCGGAATGATATGCGGATATGTAAGTTTCAAATTATTTTTTTTGATCATCTAAAGCCTGCTTTCAAAAACCAATCAAATAATTTCTTATTATCTTTTTCTAATTTTTTAGGATTGGCTTTGAATATAGCAAAGGCTTCTGCAAAAGCTTCTGCCGCATTCTTCTTTGAATAATCTGTCAGTGCCCTTTTACCTTTAATAAGTTTGCTGAATTGGTCTAAAGTAGATTTATCCAGGGCTTCATCAAGTTTATCAGATGCATTGCCCATTGCGGCCTTCAATGTACCAAGATCTTTTGCCATACTCTTTTGCTTATCCGGCGAAGCCTTGCTGAATTGTTCCTGGAATTGTTCCAGTGCTTTTTTTGCATCGTAATATTTATCTGTGGCAAGTCTTAACCGTCCATATTCAATCGCGTGCCCTATTTCATGTAGAATGTTGAACACTCCATAGTCTATTCCGAATTTTGTTTTTTCTTTCCCCATCGGATCTTTCATACAGGCATCAGCTATTTGTATGGTATAGTCCCTGCTAATAATGTCAACGCTGTGCAGTCCGCATATAATATCACCATCAACCACTGCAGATTGTTTCTCCCTGATGAAACGGTAGTTCTCTACCAAAGCCGCTTCCTGTGCAGTAAGCCTGGAGAATGCTTCGTTCAACAGAATAAGATCGGTATCGCTCCAGCTTTTCCCTCCTTTCTCAATTTTTATCTTATAATTTTCTTCCAGCTGACTTTTCAGGTCGGGTACTAACTTAGTATCAATGTACTTAACAAAAATTTTTTGATTATTATAGCAGAAGAAATCTTTTTTTCCATCACTTAGTATATCATATGCTCTGCCTTTTAAGGGCGTATAACCATCCAATGCTGCAAAGTCGTGCTCATTTGCAACAGATGCATAAGTTAGTGTTTTAAAAGAGTAGCCAGAACATGGCACTCTTTGTATTTGGCGGCTTATACTGTTATTTTGCTGAACTACATGCGTAAGCTCATGCGCCAGTAATTGTTTGCCGGCATTGGTTCCCGGTTGATATTGCCCTGCTCCAAATACTATATGGTTACCGCTGGTGTAAGCTTTTGCATTAATAGCAGATGACGATTGATGAGCTAATGTATCATTGTGGATATGCACATCAGAAAAATCATATCCAAACCGCGATTCCATAAAACTTTTGGTGACTGCATCTAAAGGATTACCAGTACTTGTAATAGCATCATGCACAACGGCTGGTGCTTCGGCAGCTGTAACATCTCCATTGCTTTTCATTTGTACTTTGTTTTCTTCGTCCTCACAATGCGCACATTTTTTTTGTATGGTATTAAGCGGGGTAATTTGTGGCTGAAAAAACATTTGTTTATTTTCTCCGGGCGCCCTCATTATCTGCTCTGCTACTGCGTCCGCTTCCTGTTCGTATTTGCCGCCGGGCTGGCTGATGGTAAGTTTGGGTTGGAAAAAGCAATCTCTCCTTGCTATTGCTTTTGCTGCAGTTATATTTTTTTTATTGCCAGGCACAATTCGCATCATTTCATCTTTTGAGTACTACGATGTATATAAATTAATTATCACACAATTTTTATCTTAGCTTTTATTTATCATAGTCAGGATAGTTGTGAGTAACGCCGGGCAAGCTATACAGATCTCCTTTAAATAAATGTCCAAAGGCGCCACCAAGGTTCACCAATGCCTCAAGCGGATTGGAATGAAATGAAGATGTAAGAGAAAACATGACAGCAGGGTTATTCGGATGACCATCAACAGGATCGTTATAATAACGCACGTCAATCATTGTTCCAATATCCATTGGGTTTGCCTGAATATGCAGGTTAGGGATACCGGCATATTCTTGTGGCATATAACTTCCCGGTGCTCCATATAAATATGTTTCATCAGACTGAATGTATCCATAATGTAAGGCATTTCTTACAAAAGAAGTACCACCGCTTAAGCCTTTTACCCTATTGAACCTTATTCCTCTGTATTGTGTTAATGCACCACCATGGAAAGCCATATACGATAAGATGGGAATACCAAGCGCTTCTAAAGCAGCAAGTGGAAAATCGATCCACTTCTTGCCGGTATAAGGACCTATATCAATGATATTTCCATTTACACCTTGTATGGTTAAAGGAGCGGTAACGCCTATTCCATTAACTCTTAGCATTAAAGGTTCTGGTAATTCAATTCTAAGCATCGGTTGTTCATCACCGTTTTGTGGAGGAGACAGTGTGTTTTTAGGGCTTGTTTTATCTTCATCTCGTTGAATGCTCTTTTCTCTGGTTGAATGCTGCTGTACCACATGCGTCAACTCATGCGCCAGTAACTTTTTCCCTTTAATGCTGTCCGGCTGGTATTGCCCTGTTCCAAATACTATATGGTTACCGCTGGTATATGCCAGCGCATTAATACTGGCGGAAGATTGATGCGCCTCCATATCATTATGTATTTGCACATTCCCGAAATCATATCCAAACCTGGACTCCATAAATTTTTTTGTGCCTGCATCAAGCGGTTGCCCGTTTGCAGCAATAACATTATGAACAATGGAAGGCGCTGTTATTCCGCCGCCGGCGGCGGCTTCGCTTTTCATTTGCGCTTTTTTATCTTCTTCTTCACACTGTGCGCATTTACGGCTAATTTCAAAAGAGGCTGGGGAATAATTACTATTTACAGGCTTTCTGAATAACCTGTTTTCATCAAAGTGAAAGTCAACAATATTGATGGTAAATGTTAATCCGCTACCTGCATTATATGCCGGGTTATCCCGGTCTAAAGCGCCACCTAAAGCAGTTAAGGTAGCTTTGTCGGCTATATATCTATCCCAGTCTCCTCCTTTAAGATCGGGCTTGCTTAATTTTATTTTGCTGCTTATAAACCCACCGGCAAGGGGAATTTTTCCAACAATACCTCTTATTGGCTTTAAAAGGTTATCGCCTTTTTCGTATAAATTTTTTGTGATTCTGCCAAGGCCCCAGCGTGTTGAAAGCTGGTAATTATTATTCCACAGCGCGGCATAAGGAACTGTATAATCTCCCGGGGATATTACTCCTCTGCGGATCATCTCAATATTCGCCTCACCATAGTTTGCCATGTCGTTATCTTCCCTGTCATAAGAATCATGCAAGGTTATTTTTATTCTTAAAAATGGCGCTGCCTGGTTATTTTCGTCATTGCCGGGTGTAGTATCATTATCGCCGGGTGATCTTTGAATATTTTTTCCTGCTGTTGAAGTAATAAAATCATTATCCTCTTTTTTTTGTAACTGTTCTTCTTTTTCGCATTCCGCGCACTTTCTCTGAACAGCTACCGGTTTGCTTTGCTGCACATCAGCATCTGTCATTCGCATTACCCTGTCGGCTACTGAATCCGCCTCCCGTTCATATGGATCATCTACCGGGCCAATGGTAAGTTTGGGTTGCACAACAGCAGGAGCAAAAAAAGAATTGACCGAAGCCTTCCCGAAAAAAGACCCTGTTGTTTTTGTGCCCGTAACTATTTTATTTTTTTTTACTGCATGTTGCATACGCCTGTTTATTGTACTCTTCCATATCCCAGCAATTTATCAAGTCTTGTTTTTACATAGGAAAAACCTGCAACATTCGCTGCTTTATTGCCCTCAATAGTATATATAAATCCATCAGCATAGTGATGAACAATACCTATATGACCCAGCCCCGATGGCATGCTTACACGCCACCATGCAACGATATCTCCCGGCTGCGGCAGATCGCTGTTTCCATCAAAAGACCATCCTTTTTGCTTGTATTGATTATAAATATTTCTTGCGCCGGCTGTATATATAAAAGGCATCGCTTTTCTGTTGCCGCCTGCTGCCTGCAAAAAGCACCAGCTGATAAATGCAGCGCACCAGGAGCTGCCTTCCGATACACCCGAGGGTTGTAAATATTTCTTTACCCAGGGACCCATATTATTACCGCCTACTTCACCTGCACCTGATCTCAGTTCATTTATCGCAAACTGTAAAGCGCTTCTTCCAATGCTTGTTCCTCCTGCACCGGCAGGAGGCATTACTGTATAGTCAATTACGCCGCCAACAATTTTTGTTCTCGGATTTTTTAGTGCCCACCAGGTAATATCGCCAACCTTGCCGTCTACTTCCAATGGCAGGCCATGTATATCCAAATGACTACTTTGAAAATTCCGGACGGCTTTATAGGTGTCAGTATCAAATACACCGGTTACTGATATGTTATAATCCAGCTCACGCAAAATTTGCTGGAGTTCAATAACTGCGGCGCCCTGCTTTCCTTTTTTTAAAAATTCCATATACACCAGTTTATATTAATTTGATTAACATCTATATGCGCTCAACTATTCCATTCCGTATATATTGGCGTTTTCATCCATGGCAGTTTTACTACTCCTATTCCCCAGGGTAAGCTGTTCAGCAGCACATCTACTCCCTTCTGTTCTACCTGCAACAGCCATCCTTTATCTACACTTGTTATTTTACCATCTCTTTGCAAAAAGGTTTCTCTGAAAGCGGCAATACCTGTATTTTTTAAAGCAGCCCAATGTTGTATAGCCGCAATGATCATTTCTTCACATGCTGATATTGTTTCAACAGTAATGGCATTTGATATATTCAAAAGAACATCAGAAGGATTTAACCCGCATAGCAGTTTACTTAAAACAAGCTCAAATTCCTGGAATACTTCATTTCCGGTTACTATAAATGCTGTAATCAATACGGCAGTATGCTGCGCTTCTTCACTTACCCATTTGTGTTGTAAAGTGAGTTGTAATGCTTCAAATAATACTGGTAAAAAAGGATGTAGAATCACGAGCCCGGCATATTCTGTATACAAATTTCCTGTTTCCTGGTCTGAATAATCATCTTCGGTTTTGGTATCATCGGAATTATGTACTGAATTATCCTGTGCCAGTTTCATTAATTGAGTTTCCAATTGCTGAATAGCAGATGGATTAACATTGGGCAGGGATATTTCATTAATTATATTAAAACCGGGTTGCATTTGGCTGTTTGTAAGTGCGTTTGTTATTTTTGAAACAAACTCAATTGAAAATTGTTCTGTTAATCTCCTGATAACATTTTTTTTAGATAAAACTCTTTTGAGTTTCACAAGGAATATATGATCCAATACAATGGATTGCTCAAAAATTTTTAAAGATTTTACCCTGCTGTTCCACGGAAGTTGACCCTGTTGCAAAAAATAGAAAAAATCTGCCTGCATATCCGCTGCTGTTATTTTTTTCTTTGGGATAACGGTTAGTTGCTCTTTTAATTTCCTTATGGTGCAATCAACCCACTCATCTTCCCAATGTTTTGCGGGTAAAAGCCCGCAATCTATTTCCAGCTTATCTATTATAGCAACATGATCATCATCTGCCATCTCGTTAAATAAGCTTTCCATGCGGGGCTGCAAACGGGTATAAAATAACTCTGCTATACGGTTTTGTATGCCAATGTGCAGGCCGGCATCTTCAAAATTTATAGCTATACTTTGCCGCTCAATAATATGGTTAATGTTGTTCAATTACACATTTTTAAATGGTCCTTTATTCAGGTTAAGCTTAAATATATCCTGTGTTATCCTGAAATTTTTTGTCTTACCGCAATTTTGAGGTGATGCGCTCACTACAGCATGTGTGATATCAACAAAATCGCCTAAGGTGAACGGGCTGATCAAAACATCCTTTTCTTGTTTAGTAATTACATTATTGCCCTGTATAAGCTGCCATTCTGATTTGCTTATGGTAGCATCGAGCGATACCAGCTTTAACGAAATGATCAGCGCGCTTGTACCTACACTGCTTGTAAGCTCCATGGTAAAATCAGCATTGGCAACAATTACAGTGATGGCAACATCTTTTTGTTTATTGTTGATGGTATAAGAAACATTGAATGTGGTAGTTTGTGTAATATTCATAGCAGACGGATGGATGATCAGCTTGTCATCCATTATACCTCCATCATTTTTTATTATGGTAATGGATGCCCCATCGGGTATATTGCTTTCGAGCGATTGCTCTTTTACATCATTGCATACGCTTAACTTACTTGTTTCTGTTTCAAGGCTGATCACTTCTTCAAATTCAGACGGGCAACCACTGTTGGATACCCTGAGCCGCAAAGTATGTGGTAAAGTTTGTAGTTTAAATGTGAGCGGGTCAGGATCTTTTTTGTCAGAGAATGGTTCATCATCTAAAAACCAGCTGTAGGAAGACTGGCCTGTTGTACCCGAAGATTCATTTTTAATTTCCACCCGAATAATGCCATCGCCAATCTTTTTGGTTGTTGTAAATTTAGCAGCAGGCGTTGCTGTTACCTGCACCGTAACTGATGCTGTTTTTTGACCAACAGTATATTTTATTACGTATGATCCGGCGGCTAATCCTGCAGGAACAAATACAAAAGTGCCATCTGCTGCTCTCTTAACGCCTTCACCTTCAATTGTGCCTCCGGCAGGTGTTGCTGTTATAGCAAATTCTGTTTGGTCTGAATTGCAAAAACTATCTTTTGCAATCCGCAAAACGGGTGTTTGATCGTCTGTAGCGGGAGGTGGTGTAATAATATATGTTATTGGCGGGCAATCGCTGCAACAGATATAGGGAATGTAAAAATCAGCTATAACCATGCCATCAGTAAGCGTAAATGCTGTTTTTTGCGGCGGCAGTTTAATAATGGCTTCCAAAGCGTTTCTGCTGGCTTCCGGCAGGTCTTTACATTCCTCAAGATATTTACTTAATACATCATTCATACGTATATACAGCTCCGGTTCTTTGAATTGTATAGCAGTATGCAATTCCTCCGTTTTTGTTTCCAGTGCATCAACATCCTGTGTTGTTTGCAGCAAACCCGGAAACTGTTGCAGTAATATAGAACGCAGGTCTTTATTGATCAATATGGAACGTACATCAAATAACTGCCTTTTTCTTTCTTCATGATACACCAGTATAAAAGTGCCTCCTTTAGGAACTCCGGCTTTATGCTCTACGCCGCCATGCCTGCTGAAATAATAACTGAAATTCTTTGCAAGCCTGTATTGCGCTGTTCTCCGCAGGTATTCATTTTTTAATGCTTCAAGCTGTTCTGTAATGCAGGTGTTTAAAAATATTTGGGGATTTATGTTGATGCGTATAAGACGTGTTGAAACATTTTCAATAGCCGTTTCATATCTTTCATATGCTGTTTTAAAAGCCGTGATGTTGAGATCAGCCAGTTCATTATTCATCAGCAAAATGAACATGCTTTCAATACTGTCTATCAATTCGAAAAATCCATTTCGCAGGAAGGTTCCAAGTAAGTTTGTGCTTATTGAGATTGGGTTTTTAAACTGCCCGTTATTTTTTTGTATAATGTTGATATATGCAGCTCCGATAGTATCTTTTGCCGGCTTGCATAACCTTGATATCGTATCTCCTTTAACGTATGCTTTTGACGCATGAAATTCGTTTACCAATATGGAAACAAAAGGATGAGAAACTATTTCAGGATTTAATACAAGACTGGTTTTTAAGATTTTTGTTTCTTCTTCCTCTTCTTCCTGCGTAATGGCAGAAACACGATTTGTATCAAGCGCTGCAGACAGGGTAGCTGAACGTGCAGATACTGCATTTGCAGCTAATGTTACCGTTCCTGTAAATATGCTCAGGGGTTTATACTCGGTGCGGCCAACCTTGCAATATGCGTCATGCAACTTACATACAAATTCAGCGATCAATACCCTGTAATCTGATTCAAGATCCTGTATAATGCATTTAGGTTCTTCTCCACGCACCAGCGCACCAATATAATCCGCGCTCAGCGCAACCACCTCAAAAGGAAGATTTTTATCCTGCTGTTCCTGCTTTACAACAGTAATCGCTTCATTTATATTTTTGCCGATATGCCCCTCTATTCTGAAAAAATTATATGGCTCAATATCGTAAAGCAAAGGATTGAGTACAGGGTAAGCGCTGCTGTATTCCGAAGCATTGTAGCTGAGGTTGGCCGTTTCTTCGCCACTGTTGGTTTTTTGATAACTCCAGCAACGATATAGTTCTTTTTCAGTTGCAGCCACATCATAGTAATATGGAATACATCTATCAGATAACGGCGCTTTTCCATAACGGCTTGGCGTAATCCTGACCTGGCGTTTTTCAAACGGCAGCATGTTATCTATTGAAAATTGTGTGAGCAGCAGTTTTAATCTTGTAAATAGTAATTGAACTTTGCCAGGCTTATTTTTCTGATCATTGAATAGTGGAGAATAAATGAAATATTGCCGGTAAGCAGAACGATTTCCCGATGTTGCCACATTAGCTTCTCCCAACATAATATGCAAAGGAAATTTCATTTCATTCATACAACATTCGGTATGTACAAACTGGGCATTCCTTACAAATTCATAATACGCTTTTATTATATCGTCCAGATAGTCATAGAAATACTGGATCAGTAACGGATAGTTTTTCAATATGTCATCCCGCAGCGCCAGCAATGTTTCATAGGCGGTATCGAAAACAGCAGTGTTCTCATTGCCTGCAAGATATTGATACCGGCTTGCACTCTTTTTCAGAGCGTTTGCTATATCTGCCAGCGTTTGCTGATCTGCAAGATCTCTGAATGCAATCAACACATCAGAAGCTGTGGTTATTTTTTGAGCAGGTACATTGTATCTTTTTAATAAAGGTTGCTCATTAACAGCGTTATTTATAATTACATCACCATTAATTTTAATGATCTTATCCAGGATATTTTTATCTACCAGCAATACCTTAATATCAAAATCTATCCGGCTGCCCTTGTCGTTACAATCGTTGGTATCACAATTTTTCAGGCTAAGTTCCTCTGCTTCCAGGAATAATACGACGGCATACCTGTTTAAAAAATCAGCCGGCATCTGCGATAATGCGATAACATCCCCGCTGTCTTCATTTTCCACTGCTCCCTTTTCTACCAGCCGCAATAAGCCCTGGTTATACGGCTCATCATAAAAAGGCAAGGGATTAGATGCTGTTTCACCACACTGCTGTATAAATTGCAGATCATTGGGGCGAACAGGAGGTGTGTATGAAATATAGTGTGTATAGTTTTTTTCGCAAAGCAATAACATAAATCCCTGTGAAGTAAGGGCACAACCTTTACTGATTATTATTTCAGATGATGAAGAGCCGGGGAGAATCTCCAGCCCGCACACAATTCCACTGCCAATAAGTTTCATCCTTGTTAACCTGTCCTGCTGGTCTAAGTAATTGAATACATTATTCAGGTGATCATTTGTAAGCACCTGGTCTGCTTCAAATATCGGATAGGTGTTTATGATTGACATAATTACTGATTTTTAAATGTTCCTAAAACAGTTTTTCCAAGCACTACGGTGTTATTGCCTTCTTTGCTTTCATCGCAATCATGCAGTGTAGCAACGGGGTATTCACTATGTAACCGGCTTAATATTTCAACCATGGCATCATTCGCGGTTCTGAATTCATTTAAGGTATTTCTGTTTTTAGTATAATCGGCTAAAGTTTCTATCCATTTCTTATACCTGATTTCAAATTCACGCATAAGGTCATTATTCAGCCAGCATACTTTCAGCATGATATGCGCGGGTGCTTCTTCCTGTATTTTATTTTCAAAATATTCCCTGAAGGTCATGTTGTCAAAATGCTCCGGCCAGTAAGGCAAAACCACGGAAGCACTGAAGCTGTATGGATCAATTTCGCAAATGCATTCACCTTTATGAAGACATACCTGCAATAAAGCGAATAGATTGTCTCTCGGCCTCAGTAGAATATGCTCAATAAGATGTAAGCCAACAGGATCGTTGCATGGCACTGTAAATGCAGCCACAAAAGAATTTATTATATCGTTGGATTGGTTTGCCTCAATGGTATTTTCTTTGGTTTCCATTAGTGCTTCATCACCATTAAGCAAACTTATTTTTTTTGCAGCCTCATCATACTTGTAATTATCTTTTTCTTTTCCTGCTTCAATAACCAGCAATACAGCTTCGGTTGCTTTTGCTTTTGTGTCGTAAGCATTGCTGTTATACATGCTTATCCCTTCCGGGTTGGTTACCTTAAATACGTGAAAGCATTTCAATTTTTCTTCTCCGTTTTCTGTTACGGATACTTCCTGGCAAATGATTTCTATATTTTTGATGCAATACAAAAACCGCCTGGTTTCATCAGATATACCGGTAACGGCACATATCTTTTTTTCTAATCCCGATATATTATGCGTATTCCATAAGGCTGTTGTATCAATGGTGAATGTATCATCATCTTTTAAAGGGAAATAATTAAATGCTTTGCCTCTCTGGCTGCTGATTTCCGGATAATTTTTCAGCAGCCGGATCTTAGCCTGGGAAAGTTCCCGGAATGATATTTTTTCCTCTGACAGGTTTTCATAGTTTATCCTGTACATCATCAATGCATATTCATTGAATGATTCGGAAAACCTTGCTAACAGGTGATCTAAAAACCGCCCCCGCCTGTTCTGGAAAAGTAATTTATGCTCATATAAATCCTGCCATTTATTCTTTATGGTAATAGTTGAATCAGCATTATCAATAACATCTTTTATCTGTATGGTTAATCCGCTTTTTACATACACGGGATCAATATCTTTAATATCAGCTAAAAACTGCGCATAATAAGTATGTGTTATATCGTTGAGAGAAAATAAATGCGGCGTATTGGTGAGCTGTGCAAAAAAATCAGCTAATAATTGTTCATAAAACATCAGGTAAGCCTTAAGTTGTTTTTGGGCTGCTTTTCTCTCCTCCGTTGCGGTAGAAGGTAATCCGGCTTCACCTATGCCATAAGTTTGTGGAAAATCATACTGTACCGGCCAATAGGAAAGCGTATCTCTTTTACTGCCCTGCGGAACAGGTATATCCTGTTGAAGTCCGTTTAATTTATTTTTTGCATATTGGGCATGCAGGAGCAGAACAGTATCACGCACTTCATCGTACCGTGCCAGGAATGGAAACTGGTTTTTGAATAACAGGATTTTAGATTTTTCCTTTGCCAGCACCGGCTTATGCAAAGGGGCTATGTGCATGCACCACGTAAGTCCTGTTTCACCAGGTATGGCTTTGCCGTTTGCATCGTACTTTGTCATTACAAAATTCCTTATGGCAAGCACGCCTTCTATATCCATCAGCAGGTTAACAATATCTGATGTGTAAATAACCGAACGCAATTGAGTTTGCTCTAATTGAATTGTATCAATAAAGCCATGTTGTAATACGGGCCCGTTAAATATACTGTCAACAGCTATTTTTTTATTCAGCAGTTCTTTCAGGGAATAAAAATCTACTGAAGGGCCGAGGTATTGCTCAATAAGAAAAAATATTTCAGCCTGCACTTTTTCAATATCAATTCCCGGCTTAACATCCACATCAAAACAAAAGCTTACTTCTTCCGTAGCAACAGTATCAATACTTATATAATCCTCGCAAAGATTCCTTGTTTCATGCAGCCGTTTAGCGGCTGTATGTATAATATTTATGGTTTTAGTTATTTTGGCAATGTAACTACTGAATACATCATGCAAAAAGCCGGCGCTGTGTATTACTAAATCAATGTCTGCGGTAGTGAGTGTTTTGTCCGCAGGTTTTTTTGCAACTGTAATAAAGAAATCTGTTGCAGAGCTGTCATCCAGTATAAGCTCACACTTCCATTGTCCTTCTGTTTCCGTTACGGTTGCCGAACTGATATGATCCGTGATCCTATCTGCAGCTTTTTCAGCAAATGCCAGATCAGCAGCAAACCAGTATGGAAGCTCTGCAGTTAACATAAATGCACCTGGCTCATAATTACTGATGGCCGGGTTGGGCAATGTGATGTCACCGGTATTCAAATCCCCATAGTTATCATCCTGCTCCAGGTCTAATAATACTTTGTATAAACCGGAAATGAAAAGAGGTGTATCAGCAGGAGTATACGTGAGTTTATCATTAATAAAGTCTGCGTAAACAGGTACTTCGTTTACCGGCAGCAGGTTACCCGCAGCATCTGTTTGCGAATCATCCGCTATCAACCATGCATTGTGAACGCCATCTATATCAATTAAAAGTTTCCTGAAGTCGTTAATGGTTAGCGGGTTGTTGGTAAGAATTTCTTTGGCAGTATAAATTGCCTGCAGGTTATATGGTAATCCTGTTGTTTCAGGTGAGAGCAAATCTTTCATATCAAAGCCGCAGCGGTATCCTAATTCTGTAATGGCATAGCAAAGCGCTTCAAGAATGGTTATGCCGGGATCGTGCGTGTTATAATCTGTCCACAGATCGTGTGCAAGGTCTTCAATATGTTGCAAGCCTTCCTGGCGCAGCAACTCATAATCCTGCGATGCAGGACGACTTATATTTTTTGATATGGTAGTTTCTTCTGCCATCAGCAATCGCAGGTAGCGGGTGATTGAATAATATGTTTTAAGCCGGTTTGTTCATCGTAATATGATACGAGGAGTGATCGCGAAGTAGTGCCTTCTGCTACTTCAATATCTTTCTTTTCTTCTGTATGTACTGATCCGTTACGACTGATCACCTGGTTCATTTTAAAACAGGTAACATAGTCCACATAAGAACGTTCCTCTATAAAATTCAGGATGGCAGATTTTCTTATTTTTCCGCCAAATGAAATTTCCACATGAGAATCGTATGCCCAGGGGCAAAGAAACTTTTCAATCTCATCGTTCAGCAATTGTATATAAAATGATTCGTCAAGATTGTCGTAGAATTTTACTTTGAAGTCTACCTGTATTTCTTCAAACGCCGGATTTTTAACATGCAGTTTTACAAAAGGAGAAATTATGGTAATAAGATAATCATTGATGTTCTGCAATAATCCTATGGGAGTATAAGGACGCAAAGGATTAATATTTGTTTTATTTTTTTGATCGGGTATGGTAACTATCGTTACATGACCGGGATAATTTTCGCAGAAAACTTCCTCTGCTCCTTTAAAATAGAAACCGGAATGATTTAAACACCTTGTTTTGAATACCTGCGGAAATTCCTCCAGTATAATATGCTCATAATCCCATATTGTAATGGCTCTTTGCTTATGTCTTAATCTTTCGCTTACCCTGGTATAAAAATGATCATCGGTTTCTTTTGTTCTGCCATTAAAAGAATCAAAAGGCTGGCTGATTGTTTTAATGGCAGCATCACTGTTTACCAGCTTTGAAATAGAAGAGGCGGGTCTTGTTTCCCTGAACTCAATTTGTTTTGTTTCATCCTGCAATAATGTTACGCGGGCAGCCTGTGCCTGTATCATGATCATTTTGCATACCGCATCGCAATTGGCATCTGCTGCAGCCTTAATATAAAAAAATCCTTTTTTGAATAAGGTAATATCGGGGTAGATGTTGCCGGGCAATGTAATGGTTACAATACCGGACTGTGTAAAATTCTTTGTATAATCTATAATGAATTTTTTATCGAAAGATTTCCAGTTATTTTGTTCCGATAAATAAAACCATTTAAGCTGCTCAGGATTTTTTAAAGGATTAGAGCTGCCATCTGCAACCTGGAACAATACATTTATCACCAGGTTAGGCGCAGCATTATCCAGCCCTATAAACAATTCCCCGGAGTGTACTGTATTTTTTAGCAATGTTATTTTTTCGCCTGGCTCTGTATTGTTATCTGTGCTGATCAATCGCGGGTGAACTTCTGCAAATCCAAATGGCGTTATGTGGTAAAAAAGATGGTTGTTAACACTATCACTATCTGTAAATGATATTGTAGCGGTTGCAGCATAATCTACAGAAAAATTATTTAGGAAAATTTCTGCCGGAACCGGTGGTTGTTGTGTAGCATTAAATGTTACTACATTATCGGTTTCTTTAAGTGTAATACTGTTTAGCTGGTTCTTTATTTTTGTCATGTGGGAAAACAAAGAATATGCGCTGCTTTGCAATTGCAATCGTAAAAATCCCTCTTTAGTATTTGCATTTAATATTTCATTGGCTGTAAAATCCGGCTTTGCTTTTATAAAAGAGCCCGGAACATCAAAGGATAACCTGTTAAGCGCTGAAACAGGATAAAAGGTATTCCAGTTTGATTGTCTTAAGTATCTCGCATTTGATAGGGGGGGCTGGCTTTCCCCGGGTCCGTTTTTAATTTCCCATTCCGTATTAAAGTCAATCCAGTTCAACTCTTTCTGAAATATTTCTTTACTGCCTATATAAAAGGATGCGGCATTATCCGGAAAATCTCCGAACGGTTTAAAAGGTTTTGCAGCATCAAGCGTGCCTGTATCATTCGACAATGCCAGGTCTTTTACTCCGTTAACAGTAACACTTATAGTAACGGATTGAATTTTTTTGCCGGCAATAAACTGGTAGGGCAGGTTATTGTCTGCATCCTGCTGCAATATGCATTGCACTACAGGCAGGCCGGCGGCAAAATTTTCTTTGTGAACAGCTTCCGTATACGGGATTACCGGCGGATCATCGGGAGATAATCTTAGCCTGAATAAAAATGTGTTGACAGCCCCGGAAGTACCTGCTAAAAACAAATCAATCTTCGGTATTTCATGCCAGCCTTTTTCAGCAGTAAGCCTTCCTTTAAACCAATGAAAAGGAGATTTGAGATTGGGAGTTAACCCATCAAGCTTTTCACTAAAACGTACAGCTATAATAATAGTCCGTGCGCCTTCTTTCAGGAATAAAAGATTGGAGGCAATAGCAAAACCAGGCTGCGCGATTTTTGATTTATTTATATCTCCGAAAGTAAACCAGCTTTTATCAACTGCTTTTATATCACTTCCCTGCCCATCGTCAGACGCTGCTACAGGTGACGCTATAAGATTGCCGGATACCGGGTGAATTTGCTGGGATTGTATGCTATTTACAGTTGCTGTATTAACAACTATATCATCAGTGAGTGCATAAGTTATTTCTTTTCCTGTACTGTCTTTCCCACCTTTGAATAGCGTATTTTTTTGAATAAGGCGCTTAACTATATTTTTTTGTAACCCGAATATAATATGAGCAGCATCCGGAACAGCAGGTTTATTTGTTAAAAGCAATGTGTCCTTATAATAGAAATCAAGATGTTTTTTGGTATAGATGTTGAGTTGATCCTGTGCATGCCTGAACAATTTTATAAAACTGATGAACAGCGCATAATGAGGTGTATGAGCGGGAAAACTATTTAAGGTTTGTTCAAACAGTTGCGCTGCTGCGGTTATGATTTCACTAATACCTTTCCAGAGTATATCAATTTGCGCATTAAAAATATTGTGATTGATAATATGAACGATATTATCTTTCACAAGCGGAAATGAAGGTAATGTTATAATGGGATCAACTGCCGGCGTTCCCCATTCAGCGCTTAATGCAGTGATGTCAAAATCATTGGCGTTGAAAACTACAAAAGGCGCATCGCTGTCTAATGCCGGAGAACTGTTATCAATCCATCCATTGCTTTTAAAATCATTAAACAGTTTAAATAAATTTAAAAAAGCGGATTGCATTTTTAGCGTGATCGCGTTCTTAAACGTAGTGCTGAAATCCAGGTTATCGGGAATAAGCTTATACTGGTCATCAATAATTTTAACCAGGGAAAAAATACAGTCAAAAAGGAACCGGAAATCTTTTTTTACATCTGCCTCGGTTTCAGCCAAACTGATTTTTTTGTATAACAATTTTTTGTAGTCGGCAATCGCCCTGATATCTGTTTTGATCAATACTGCGAGGGTTACGCTGATGTCCATTTTCATCAATGCTTCCCAGTTACCATCGGGGGTATTATCAGGCTTATAATAATTAAGATATGCGGCATACCGTTGCGCAAACAGCAACAGGTCTGCGGTATCCCGTTCGTCTGGCTGAGCATAGCCCGTAGATAAGGCTTGCAGAACACGATTAAGGTTACTTGTGCCTTCTCTTTGCAATATATTTTTTTCAGTGCATGGCATTGCTATAAATTGTTATCCGTTCTGCGTTATTTAATTTCTGTGCCTTCATTTTTATAAAAAGGATATACGAAATTGTACCTTGAGTTTGTAGAGCGTACTGTATATTCTATTGATAAAATAATTATTCCTTCAAGGGTGCCACTATCATCCAGTTCAATTTTGTTTACTTCTATACGCGGCTCATGATACAGGATTGCTGTTGATACAAGATCTTTGATATACGTTTTCAGGGTAGTAGTAAGCGGCTCAAATAATAATTCATCAAGATTGCAGCCATAATCGGGGCGCATTACTCTTTCACCGGGACGTGTGGAAAGCAAAATTTCCAGGCTGCTTTGTATATCAGCTTCATCGCTTAACATGCCAACCTGCTTTTCAACTTTATTGAAAACAGGAGGAAAGCCCCAGCCACTGCCTAAAAATGAATGTATTGTGCTCATAATTTAATCGCCTATTAAAACCGTAAAACATCCTGCTATAATTGTTCCTCCATGGGCGGTACTGTCGCCTGCTCTTGCAGCAGGAGCGCCACCGATCAATACTGTTGCAGAGCCCTTAATAATAGCATCCGGAGGCCCGGTACATATACACAGATCACCCATTCTTGCCGCAGGCAATCCGCCAATTAAGACAGTGGGGCAACCCGCCGGCATAACAGGGCCGCCTACATGCGGCGTAGTACCATTTACCATGGGGCATATATGCATATCCGTTACTCTTGCTGCAAATCCCATATAGTGTTTTTAGTTGTTAATTTATCTTTACCAATGAGCCCTTAACTTCTGTTATTCCTCCACCTTTCACCGCCATTGTTCCTCCTGATTCTACAGTCATTGATGCATCTGCTTTCATAGAAATCTGCGGCGCAGAAAGTGCGATAGATTTAGCGGCTTTTAACGTAAGATCCTTGCCTGATTCTATCGTGATACCATCGGCGTTCATAATAACTTTGTTTCCATTATTGTCTTTAATGGCTATAGATCCGCTGTCATCATCCAGCGTTACTGTTTTGCCGCCGGGCGTTTCTATGGTAAGGCTTTTTTTTTCGTCGTTAAAAATCATCTTCATCGCAGATCTTGTTACATATCCCTTTTCAGGGTTTGTATCTTTTGGATCTAACGGTGCGGGTTTACTGCTGCTGTGCAGCATACCAAGTATAACCGGGTTATGCGGATCGTCGTTCATAAACCCAACCAATACTTCATCATCAATTTCGGGCCGGAAAAAAGTACCCCTGTTATTTCCCGCATCAAGCGTAGCTATCCTGGCATACAATCCTTCGCCGGTTGCATCAATTAATGGCAGCCTTACTTTTACACGATATTGATTATCCGGGTCTTCAATTTTGGTAACTACACCGGTATGTAAACCTTGTATAGCTGATAGCTGACCTGTGGAAGAAGCCGGATGCCCCGGGCGTATGTTTTCTGTAAAAAAATTTTCATCCCATCCTATAGTTGCTTCTGTTGTCCAGCAGCCATCTGCATATTCATGTTGAATGGCTGATACAAAATATTTTCCATTGAATTTATTGCCTATGCCTGTAATATTTATAAAGCTGCCGGGTAATGCCTGTAACGAGCCCTGATATTTAACTTTGCCTTTTACAGGTGTAAGCGCTGTTTTCAACATTTTTGAATCGGAGATAGATTGTAAATCTTCCTGCCTTAAATAAGACGCTTTCAAAATAATTTTCTTGTCAAATACAGATGCTATATCCGTTAAATTTTTTCGTAAGGTTTCACCGGTTGAATCTGTCTGAGCATCATCAGGTTGCGGATTTCTTTCCGCGTCTACACCGGCGGGATATTCTCCTTCTGCTTTTATCAACTGCTGGTTGCGAAAATCCCATGCATTAGTTTCCACACTTGAAGAGGAGTCGCGTGTATCCATATCAATCTGTAACTCCAGTATATCTTTTCCGTGGGTAAGAAAAAGAACGGGAGATTCAGAGAGATCGATCTGCTTTATAATCATATTGTCATTGTGGAGTAAGCTCATTGATTTATTTACATCAATACGGCTTATTATAAAATCCCAGTCTGTTATATTAGCCTGAACGAGCGATAAGTTGTCTTTTGATTTGCCGGTATTGCCTGCGGTGTTTGCCTCCGGCTTTTGTCTTTCTGCCGCCGGCAAATTATTATCCTGCATGAGTGTGTCTATAATATCATCGTCAGAAAGGTTTTCCAATATCCTGTTACTGGTAGCAACGGTCATATTCACTCTTTTGTCTTTACACTCAATATTCATTTCGCAGCAATGATTATTTATTTTATGCGAATTGGCGATGATGATACCCTTAAATACTGTTTCGTTTTTACCATGATATCCTAACAGTATTTCGATTTCTTTTTTGGGAGCAAATATTCCGGAATCACTCGTCTTGAAATTTTCTTCATCTGTAGAGCCATCCCTGATAACTATTGAAGCAGAAGGTAATTTGTTTACGCCTTCCTGTATATTCATACTCATTATCTCGTATACTGCCGAAACAGGATTGCCATCTATTGTTAATGCATAGGTTACGAGATCTGTTTCTTCTACAGGCAATAAAACTTTGGATATCATTTCAGCTTGCATACTTCTTCTATTTTATCGGGGGAAATAAAACTGTAGTACCTGTTTTTATTTTCCGGAAAGCATCTAATTTGTTATAAGCAGCTACATCTATATAATACTGTTGATCTTTATACATTTCTTTAGTTAGCAGGGTTATTTTATCACTTTGTTTAAATAAACGGCTATGTGTTATATCAGGGCTCATCCTGTTTTCCATTGCCAGCCGCAGGTTCTCTTCTATTGATCCTTTAAAACTGCATTTAGCGATAGCTCTCAATGGCGCTCCGTCGGGGGAAAACAATTTGAATTCAATATCCATCGCGGTAAGTATACCCTTAAACAATAATGTTCCCCAATGTATTTTTAAATAATATGGCCTGTGAATGTCTCCCTGGTAATAAAGTACCTGGTGCCGAAATAAATCCAATTGTTCTGTTACGGGAACAATGGATGGCGTTACTCCCTGGATGATACCTGTACTATCAAACAAAAAATCAAAATTGAATTCCTGCGGCGGCATCTTATTAAATTTCAGAGCTACTCCGGATGTGCCAGGCGCCTGTGTATCACAGAACTCAACCTTATACCTGTAAGTATATGTTTCAGGATTGATGAGAGCAAAAAATGGAGGCGCGGCAATACTTGTAATAGCATAATCTGCCGTTTTGTAGGGTACTATATATAATTTCTCTAATTGTCCGGCGGCCATATTATCGTTCGTTTTTTTGTTGAAGCAAGTGCAACACTTTATCTGTTACTTCTTTTGTAATTTCCTTTTTCAGCCTGGTTATTTCCTCCTGGCTTAAGGTTTCTTTTGAAGTTGCTGTTGTAGTGGCGCTTACAGTTGCCTTTATCAATAGTTCTTTAATTTCTACAGGCATTAGCTTATTTATTTACGTGGTGAGCATGGTAAAATATTGATAGGTGAGCGTGATGGATTCAATTGCGATTGAATTTTCCTCTGCATTAAAATTTGATAAAGCCCATTTTCTTGGTATAGCATTTATTACATGCCATGATTGAACAGGTTCGTGATTTTCATTCAGCAGCGATATGGTAATATTTACGGGTTGAAAAATGAAATTCTCTATTGCGTTCTTACACCACAGCACTATTGCTGATCCTGTTATCTTTCCTCTTTTTATAATTATATCGCTGTATCGTGCCCGTTTGGGTAATTGCCAGGTAAACCTGTTCTGTCCACCTTCGGTAAATGATTCCATTTCCATTTCTACCTCCAGCCCGCTCACTTCCTGAAAACTGAATTGACCGGGCAGTTTATCAAATGAAACTGAAAAATGAAAACCTGTTAATGGATATTGCGCCATTATTATTCATTTTGAATAGTTAACCCTTCATGAGCCAGCTCAAGTGTTTCAATAGCCACTTCATTACCATCTGCTTTCAGGTCTGTGGATTGTACTTTAACCGGCCATGCGTTTTTTACTTTCCATACAACTACAGGCTCATGGCTCTCATTCAATAAAGAAATAGTTACATTCCTTCTTTCAATGGTATTGAGTGCAACTGTATTCCACCAATTATAAAAATCATTGTCTCCCTGAAATGTGCCGCGTTTCAGCGTTATATTGGAGAACTTTTGCATTCCGGGCATTTTGATTTTGTGATATTCCGGACTTGATCCTTCGCGATATTCAATTACATCGGTTGAAACTTCCAGTCCTGTTACTTCAGTAAATCCTATTCTTGAGCCGCCCCAGTCAACCTGGAAATGAAATTTTGAAATCGGATATTGTGCCATACTATTTTTTTAAAAGTGATTTAAATGAATTTCGATTTATGATTCCTGCATTTTGTGTGAAAAACGGAGTATAATAAACTCGGCAGGGCGTACCGCTGCCAGTCCTATTTCCACAATCATTTTTCCGTTTAAAATATCTTCTGCAGTCATGGTTTTACCAAGCCCTACATTTACAAAAAATGCATGCTCCGGCTTTGCCCCGGCTAATGCCCCCTGACGCCATAGTACAATAAGAAAGTTTTCAATCATCGCTCTTACCTTGGTCCAGGTATTGGCATCATTGGGTTCAAATACAAAATCTGCCGTAGCTTTTTTTACTGATTCTTCAACCATAATAAATAATCTCCTTACAGATATATATCTCCATTCACTGCTATTTCCTTCTAATGTTCGTGCGCCCCATACCAGTATTCCTTTGCCGGTAAATGAGCGGATAACATTAATAGATTTTCCGGTCGCAGGATTATCATTCATGTCATCCTGTTTGGTATTATCTATTTTAACGGTAGGTTCTATTACCGATGTAAGGCTTACATTGGCAGGGGCTTTCCATACGCCGCGTTGCCCGTCAACCGAAGCATATACACCTGCTATAGTGGCGGAAGGCGGAAGCGTGAAGTATTGCTCACCAATGGCCTGCTTAATGGCATTATACATACCATTGTATTTTTCTTTAATAGTTTTTGCTGGAGAACCAACTGAATCGGAAAGCAGCTTGGTATTAAGCTCGCCGCCGGATTGGGTGAGCTTGATTTTTGTGTCATCAAACCCGGGAGTAAGCGAAGTTTTTAAAAAAGGAAAATAGCTGGCTCCGTAGTTAAGAAAATTATTGCCTACCTGGTCGCGGTGGTCAGATACAATATCAGCAGTATATTCATCACCGCCTAAAACATCAAGTATGGAAAACCTGTCCTGCAGATCATTACATTGTTTTAACATTGCCTGCACTACTGTAGTATACCCTGTTTCATCCAGCAGCACAGCCTCAGGTATTACCAGCAGTGTAGGCTCGTCTTCTGCTTCCACTGCTTTTAATCCACCTAATAATCCCAATGGTGTTGTATCATCTCCCGCATCTGCAGTTTCAGCATAATCGCCCACAGAAACAATATAACATTTGCTGCCGCCGTTGGCAAAGAACATTTTAATGTGATGATATAATGTATGTTCAAGGGCGGGAACAACAACAGCGGTGATCTCAGGTAAGCTGGTATTGGTAACAGTTACAGCAATTTCAGCTTCCTCACCCTTTCCGAATTGTGTGATATAATCAAGCAGTGAAAATATTTTTATAGGCTTAAAGCGCTGGGTGGTTGCATCAGAAAATTCAGTATAGCCGATAAAAGCGGGAATTGCAGTTTCTACCTGTGCCACAATTGGCGGCAGCAACGAAATTTCATTAACATATACGCCCGGCGTTTTTAAAGCAGTTTCATTTATTTGTGCCATGTTGTTATATTTTATATTGATTCGATTATTTTTTTATAAACTTCACAGCAAATGATGGACTCCTGAGCCCTGCTGTATCAAAAAGCCGGTAATCATTGCTGGCTACTTCGCCAATGATATCTATTACTGCAAAACATTTTTCATCTGCCGCAACAGCACCCACGGCTTTAAGGTCGGCATCCTGCACACCGGCAGCGTTTTGGGTTATATACTTTACTCCTCCATCAATAGTATTGTTGCTGTTTGTAAATACATATACTTTGCTGCTGCCGGCCGGAGTTATGTTGGTTCTGTGTAGAAAATCTGCCTTGTTTTGTACAATCAGGCGCAGGCGAATACCTGGTGGAATTGTTTTGTAGGGATTATTGCCATTAACCCGCATAAAACAATTTATCATGCTTCCATCATAATTATATGTGATATCATAATTAGAAAATAGATTGAGTGTAAATTTATCCGGGTATATATGCAATGCAGTATTGATGGTACTGCCTGCAGCCCCCGTATTTTCATAGGCTTCATGCATCAGCTTTATGGAGAACAGCTTTTTGTAAGTAGTTTGTATAGTCTCAATTACTGTTGCCATTATCAGGATTTTATAAAATAGTCGCTTCTTATATCGGTGATCATCGGCCCGCTTTGGCGTGTAGCATTGTCAATCGTTACCATTCTCATTCTATATGCTGCTGAAGGATGATACCTGCCACCTAACATGGACCAAAGCTGGTATAGCTGTTCAAGATTAAAACTCAGCATTTCGAAGATGAGCTTTTCAATACCTGCATCTTCCAGTTCAGTTTCCGTTGTACTGTCAAACACATTTTGTTTCTGAAAAAAACTGATAACCTGTTCTATCTCTTCAAGTGACCGTTCATAACCGGTTTCGTGTCTCACCGATGTAAAAAGTATGGTAATATTCAAATGTATAGCCGGGTTCTTTTTATTAATACCTGTTTCTGTTCTCACATAATTATGCGGGTCCCTGGATATCCTGTTCTCCTCAATATTCACTAAAGAGATGATCACATGATCATTGGCATGACCAGTTCCGCCATCTGCAACAATTTCTCCTATGTTGCCGGTTTCTGAGGTGATGCCTGCCGTGTTAAGCCGCGACTTAATAAAATTTATAGCCTGCAAAATCATAATTAGAATTTACTTGCCGGGCACAATGCACCCAACGTGTTTTTGAATTATGTTTTGTTTTATAAAATCAAAAAAACTGAAACGGTGTACAAATCAGCATTGCAAGGGAATATAGGATGGAGACTAAATCAAGCACAGAATTGGTAGAAAAATTTAATTGAGGTACGAAACGCTGAGGTTTAAATAATACATTGAAATTAAAATGGTACAGCAGGCAAATAATAATATATTGGAATAATAATCTGGCTACAATGTAGTTATTATATTTATAAAAGAGAAACTTTCATGAAGCTTTTTTCTTAAATTCGAAAAACTTAACCCTTGCAGTTATGAAGACATTATCCAAAACCTGGTTTGCAGAAGGATACATTGATTTCGAACTGAAAAAGTATACTTTACTGGCTTATCTGCAACAGATACATGCCGAGTTTACACTGAACAAATTGTATCCCCAGCTTTCTGATATCATCTTTCACTACAACAATATGCTTCGCTTTAAGTATAACAAGCAATTAATACAGGAGCAATTTCCTAAAAAGTTCACACATATTGATGTAGACAAACTGCAGATATTGTATGAAAAAATTATAGAAGATGACGATATGATGAAAGAGCTGGAAGATATTATTCAGTATGCCATACAAAATATGAGCGCTACTATAAAAGACGGTGCGGAAATTTATGAATTTGTAGAAGAAAAGCTGAATATTTTACCGGTGGGTATAGTGCCGCTGGAAAACAGGGAAGGTTACTTTTTTCTTTGTGATGGTAAACACAGCGATACCAGGGTTTATCACTACCGGTTAAGCATATTTGAAAAACATGATGAGAAATACCGCAGCATCAAAACATCTTTTGTTGCAGAGTGGCAACGCAATTTTGTAAATACGTATGAAAATATAAAAACTGAACTTATCCGTAATAAATATGAATTGCCAAACCCTGCGGTATATAGTATAGAAACAGATTTGAGTTACCCGCTGGAAGAAACACTTTTGCCGATTGCCAAAAGAAGTTTGGTGAAATATATTACGGAAAATGCGGCAGCGTAAGGAACGAAGCCAGGCCCATCCCGCCTTCCCGAAGGGAAGGATATCTGCTCACAGCCCATGCTTTTCAGAACATGAATATAAAATGTGAGAAACCTATAAAGGCAAACAATAATCCTTTGATGAAACTTAGTGTTTTTGCAACTTGACGGTTCAATAGATCTGAAACCTTTTGCATTTGCAGGAATATTATTCCTTTGATAATTATCGCGTTAAAATTCTCAGCGAATCTTCTTTATCCAGTGCAAGCTGATCCCTTAAAGCGTCCAGGCTATTAAATTTCAGTTCAGGCCGCAGGTAAGCTTTCATATACACTTTTATAGATTCACCATAAATATTGTCATTGAAGTCAAAGATATTTACTTCAATCACGCTTGTATTGCCATCATCTATAGTAGGGCGTGTGCCTATACTCATCATGCCACCATACTTCCTGCCTTTAATTTCTACTTCCACTGTATATATGCCAAAGCCCGGAATTAATTTTTCCGGATTATCAGGTTGTATATTGGCTGTAGGATAACCAAGTGTTCTGCCCAGTTTGTTGCCATCAACAACAGTTCCCCCAAAAAAATAATCATAGCCCAGCAAAGCATTGGCGGTGGCAATATCTCCTTCTACAATTGCTTTTCTAATACGGGTTGAACTCACTGCCGTTTCGAGCAATACTTTTTCCGGTATCTCTTTAACTTCAAAATTGCATTGCTTTGAAAATGCTTCCAGCATCAGGTAATTGCCCTCACGGTTTTTGCCAAAGCGGTGATCATAACCGATAATAACAGTATGCGGGTGTAATCTTCCCTGTAAAAAAACAGTAATATATTCAGATGCCGGTTGTTCTGCAAACGCTTTTGTAAAAGGCACAATTACAAGGTGATCAATTCCTTCCGCTGCAAGTAAAGTGGCTTTTTCTTCGGGAGTATTCAGCAGCTCAATGCTGGCATCGGGGTTAATTACTTTACGCGGATGCGGGAAAAAAGTAACAATAACTGTTTCACCGTTAATGCGTTTTGCTTCTTCCTTTAATTGCTTAATGATCTGTTTATGGCCGGTATGAACACCATCGAAGGTGCCGATAGTGACTACGGCATTGCGGAAAAAAGGTAGAACCGATATGTCTGGATGTATCTGCAGAGCTTTATTCACATTTCTTAGGGCTGCAAAACTAATGGAAATTGATATTTGAACCGCGAATAATTACTTTTGCAGCGGTCTAAAAAAATACCATGAGCTTATACAACGAAAGAGGAGTTTCCGCGCAGAAAGAAGATGTACATACTGCCATTAAAAAATTAGATGCAGGGCTGTATCCCAAAGCATTCTGTAAAATGTATCCTGATTTTCTTGGGGCAGATGAAAATTTTGTGAACATTATGCATGCTGATGGCGCCGGCACCAAAAGTATTCTTGCTTACCTGTACTGGAAAGAAACCGGGGATTTATCTGTCTGGAAAGGCATAGCGCATGACGCGATCATTATGAACCTGGATGATCTGCTCTGCGTGGGCGTATATGACAACCTTGTTTTCAATTCAACTATCGACAGGAATAAAAAACTGATATCCGCTGCAGTGCTGGAGCAGGTGATCAATGGTTCGCAGGAATTATTTGACCAGCTTAAAACTTTTGGTGTTAACATTCATTACCTCGGCGGTGAAACCGCTGATGTGGGTGATGTGGTGAGAACCATAGCGGTAAATGGAACCATGACATCCCGCTGGCCCAAAGAAAAAATTATCACCAATGAAAAAATACAAGCGGGTGATGTGATTGTTGGATTTTCCAGCTTTGGAAAATGTGTATATGAAAATGAATACAACAGCGGGCTTGGCAGTAATGGACTAACCAGTGCAAGGCATGATGTGCTGAATAAATATTATGCGGAAAAATACCCGGAAACATTTGAGCCGACGTTAAGCAATAATATAATATATATAGGCAATCATAAACTAAATGATACAATTACAGCAGATGGCAGCAAAACTACCATAGGCAAGTTGCTGTTATCTCCTACACGTACTTATGCTCCTGTGCTAAAAGTATTGCTTGAAAATAATTTTGATGATTTGCATGGGTTAATACATTGTAGTGGCGGCGGACAAACCAAATGTTTGAAGTATATACCCGAGCATGTAAAAGTTATTAAAGATAACCTGTTTACGCCACCTGTTATTTTTGATATTATACAAAAAGCAAGTAAGGCTGATAACAGGGAAATGTACCAGGTATTTAATATGGGCTGCAGGCTTGAAGTATACACTACCGAAAAGGCAGCAGATGATATTATTAAAACTGCACAACAGTTTGGCGTGGAAGCGCAGGTGATTGGAAGGGTAGAAGCTGCTCAAAAGAAATCTTTGGAGATTCAGTTGGAAAAAGAAGTGTTGACATTCTAAAATTCGTGCATTAGTGGCATCTCTTACTTATTTTTGTTGAGTTACCATTTATTTTATTAATATTACTTTTGCCAACTGCCATAAATAAAGCGTATGCCCCAGTTTAAGCAAAGACAATTCCTGGATTTTGAAAAACCTGTTAAAGAATTATTTGAGCAACTGGCCCAGATAAAAGCAATAGCGGAGAAAAATCCTACCGTAGATTATACAAGTTCTATTCAGCAACTGGAGCAATCATTGCTGGAAAGAAGAAAAGAAATAACAAAAAATCTTACGCCCTGGCAACAGGTGCAGTTGAGCCGCCACCCCGACAGACCATATACCCACGCCTATATTAAAAGAATGCTCACCGATTATATTGAATTTTTTGGTGACAGAAATGTAAAGGATGATAAAGCGATTGTAGGCGGCTTCGGGTTACTGGATGGGGAAACCGTAATGATTATAGGCCACCAGAAAGGTATAAATACAAAAATGCGCCAGTTGCGTAATTTTGGTATGGCTAATCCGGAAGGTTACAGAAAGGCACTCCGCTTAATGCGGCTGGCTGAAAAATTTAATAAACCTGTTATTACATTAATAGATACTCCTGGCGCTTTTCCCGGCGCAGAAGCTGAAGAAAGAGGGCAGGGAGAAGCCATTGCGAGAAATATATTTGAAATGATGCGGTTGAAGGTGCCTGTTATATGCGTGATAATAGGCGAGGGGGCAAGCGGTGGTGCATTAGGTATTGGCGTGGGTGATAAGGTGCTGATGCTGCAGAACACCTGGTATACGGTAATTTCACCGGAGAACTGTAGTTCTATTTTGTGGAGAAGCTGGGAAAAAAAGGAAGTAGCTGCCGAACAGTTAAAGCTTACTTCAACTGATATGAAAGGTTTTGGACTGGTAGATGAAGTGGTGGAAGAGCCTTACGGTGGTGCGCACTGGAATTATGAAGAAGCCACTGAATCTCTAAAAAAGGTATTGGTAAGATTGCTGAAAGATCTTAAAAAAGTACCTGCACAAGAAAGGATTGATAACAGGATTGATAAATACAGCAGGATGGGTTTTTGGGAAGAAGTGGAAGAGTAGCTGACGGCTGATACCTGACAGCCTTACAACGAATATCATTTGATCACAACATACAAAAATGTCATTAAGAGCACAACTCAGCGGTACGGGTGTAGCGATTGTTACTCCATTTAAAGCAGATTACAGCGTTGATTATCCTGCGCTGGAAAGGCTTATTGATTTTATTATCAGCAACGGTGTTGAATATATTGTAACGCTTGGTACAACAGGCGAATCTCCAACCATAAATAAGGAAGAAAAGTTTAAGATTATACAATTCACTTATGAAAAGGTGAACAGGCGTGTGCCCGTAGTAGTGGGTATTGGCGGTAATAATACTGCTGAAACCATACACGATCTTGAGACATACCCGCTTGAGCATGCAACTGCTGTGCTGAGCGTAAGTCCGTATTACAGCAAACCTTCACAGGAAGGTTTATATATGCATTATAAAGCGTTGGCAGAAACATCGCCCAAACCAATATTGTTATATAATGTTCCGGGAAGAACAGGCAGAAATCTTACAGCAGAAACAACATTGCGTTTAGCTGAATTGCCTAATATAGCCGGTATAAAAGATGCTTCCGGTGATATGATGCAATGCATGCAGATATTGAAATATCGTCCTGAACATTTTTTGGTATCGAGCGGTGACGACGCGCTTGGTTTTTCACAAATAGCCTGTGGCATGGATGGCGTGATCAGCGTTATAGCCAATTGCATGCCTAAACAATACTCCGACATGGTACGTTTTGCGCTTGCCGGCAAACTAAAACAGGCAATTGCTATTAATGATACTTTGCTGAATGTATATGAAATGCTTTTTGTAGAAAATAATCCTGCCGGGGTAAAATCATTTTTAACACATCTTGGTCTTATTGAAAATGTACTTCGTTTACCTGTTGTGCCGGTAAGCAATAAACTGCACGAAAAAATAGGCAATTTTTTGCACGAGAATGTGATGGCTTAGAAAAGTACGAGGCTTATTTTACCTGCATCTTGTGTAAGTTGGTTTTTGTGTATATATCTTCTTCTTTTTGGAGAGGCTTCCCGCCCATCCATATTTTCACAATTCCACAATCCCATTTCGCTTATATTTGTTTAAGGAACATCTATAATAATTATTTATGCACTCAATCATTCACCTGGATAAAATCAGGAAAAGCTACTTTATGGGAAAACAGGAGTTACAGGTACTGAAGGGTATCTCTCTCGATATTCAAAAAAACGAATACGTAGCGCTGATGGGACCCTCCGGGTCGGGAAAAAGTACGCTGATGAATATTCTCGGTTGCCTTGATTCACCCACAGGCGGAGATTATTATCTTAATGGCCACCAGGTAAGTAAAATGATAGATAATGATTTGGCAGAAATACGCAATAAAGAAATTGGTTTTGTATTTCAGCAGTTCAATTTATTACCAAGATTAACTGCGGCTGAAAATGTGGCCTTACCACTTATATACTCCGGTATTTCCAAAAAGCAACGCACCGAAATGGCGATGCATGTATTGGAGCAGGTTGATCTTGCAGACAGAAGCCACCATAAACCCAATGAATTGAGCGGTGGTCAATGCCAGCGTGTGGCGATAGCAAGAGCATTGGTAAATAACCCTTCATTGGTGTTGGCAGATGAACCTACGGGTAATCTTGATAGCAAAACCTCTTACGAAATCATGAATATTTTTGGCAAAATACAGGAAGCCGGTAACACGATTGTGCTTGTTACGCATGAAGAAGATATTGCCAATTACTCCAAGCGGATAGTGCGCTTACGCGATGGTGTTATAGAAAGCGACAGGAAAGTAGAAAGGGTTGCTGTTGTAGGTTAAACTCATCCCTTTATGGCTATAAAAATTTATACAAAAACAGGCGATAAAGGAAGTACATCACTTATAGGGGGAACTAAAGTTTCCAAATCCCATCTTCGTATAGAAACATATGGAACCGTTGATGAGTTGAATGCGCATATAGGCTTATGCAGGGATATGCTTACTGATAATAACAGCCGCAATACACTGCAAAAAATTCAGAACGATCTTTTTGTAATTGGTTCTTTGCTGGCATGCGATCCGGAGAAAGACGTAAAAATGGCATTGCCGGAAATTACTGAAAGTGATATTTTTTTTCTTGAGAAGGAAATAGACCAAATGGATGCCATATTGCCTGCTATGAAATATTTTATTTTGCCTGGTGGAAATATTGCTATCTCACAATTGCATATTGCCCGCTGCATCTGCCGCCGTGCTGAGCGATGCTGTATGCGGCTTGATGAAACATCCGCAGTTAATCCCCTTGTTTTAAAATACCTTAACCGGCTTAGTGATTATCTTTTTGTATTGGCGCGTTATACAGGGCATCTTAATAATATTGAAGATATACCGTGGGTACCCCAAAAAATTGATAAGTAAAAGTGTAAGGAGGTCAGCAAATAATATATTCTTCTTTGCGAACGCCGCGTGAAAAGCTCAGTGTTTGTTAACCGTCAATCATTTTCCCGTCTTTCATATGCAAAACCCGGTCGCTCATCTGGGCTAATTCTTCATTATGTGTTACTATCAAAAAAGTTTGACCGTGCTTGTTTCTTAAATCCACAAAAAGCTTATGCAGTTCTCTTGCGTTTTTAGAATCAAGGTTGCCTGTTGGTTCATCTGCAAAAACAATATCAGGCTTGTTAATAAGGGAACGGGCTACGGCTATGCGCTGCTGTTCACCGCCGGAAAGGGCGTTTGGTTTATTCTCCATGCGGTCTTTAAGCCCAAGGGTTTGCAGTAATTCTTTTGCTCTTGCTTCTACTTCTTTCTTTTTTTTGCCTGCAAGCCAGCCCGGAATGCATATATTTTCCAGCGCCGTAAACTCCGGCAGCAGGTGGTGAAACTGGAAAACAAAACCCATATGTTTGTTCCGGAATGATGCCAGCTTTTTACCGGTTAACTGATCCACTCTTTCGGAACCTAAAAAAATTTCACCACTGTCTGGCTGGTCCAGTGTGCCAATTATATGAAGCAGTGTGCTTTTTCCCGCCCCGGAAGAACCAATGATGCTTACAATTTCTCCCCGTCTTATATCAAGGCTTACGCCTTTCAGCACCTGCAGGTTACCATAAGATTTTACAATGTTTTTGGCTGATAACATTACCGTTTATTGGGTTGTTTAAGGCGGTAAATTAAGCAATAGTGTTCATAATTGCCCAATGGCATATGCAATAAAAAAAACGGCCGCCCGTTCACTTTTTTTTGAACGTGAATAAGTGAATTTGGAAATTACGTGCTAAACTTTACTTTTGCGGAAAATTTGCAGGCTGTAATGCCCGCAAAGCAGGATAAAAATCTGATCATCCATAAAATTAAAATAGAAAATGTTCTGGACACTTGAACTGGCATCCTATCTGGAAGACGCCCCCTGGCCCGCCACAAAAGATGAATTGATTGATTATTCCATACGCAGTGGTGCGCCTATTGAGGTAATAGAAAATCTGCAGGAGCTGGAAGATGAAGGTGAGATATATGAAGGTATAGATGATATTTGGCCTGATTACCCATCTCAGGAAGATTTCTTCTTTAATGAAGATGAGTATTAATCAGCATTAAATTATCCACACGTATAGTAAACCGTTCTTTTGCAGAACGGTTTTTCGTTTTTTATTAATGGAAAAACTGCGGTGATAAAGCTGGCATAATCACATTTATCGCTCCATTACTCAAAATTTTTTCCACTTATCAATAAATAACCCTTTTATAACAAACTTACCGCTGGTTTTAAGGCAGCTTGTTTTAAATTGAACCCCGGTAATCCCCACTTGTGAAAGCGGGCTCATCAGCGCCCAACCGATGCTTGTTAATATGCTTATTACAGTGATTAACTTAAATAACTTACACCTGCATACAATATCGGCGGTAGAAATGCTTTAAAGATATACACTGCCAGGTATGCAAAGTGTGTTGACCTGTTATTATGAAATATATTCTTATATCATGTTTGTGGGTTTGCTGTATGTGCGGCAGCGTTTCTGCACAGCACAGCGGCCGCCCAAAAATTGGGCTAACACTTAGTGGCGGCGGCGCTAAGGGGCTGGCGCATATAGGTATATTAAAAGCAATAGATTCTGCCGGTTTGAATGTTGATTATATTACCGGCACAAGCATGGGCAGCGTAATTGGCGGCTTATATGCTTCAGGCTATTCGGCAGATACCATTGAAAGGATAGCAAGAACGATAGATTGGGATCTTTTACTCAGTAACCAATCTTCGCTGCAAAGTATATTCATGGCTGAAAAGGATGAATATTCAAAATACATTGTTGAGCTTCCCTGGCAAAATCACAGGTTTAATTTACCAACCGGCATACTTGAAGGGCAGGAACTCTGGCTAAAATTTGCTGAATTATTTTTTCCTGTTTGTAATGTAAAAGATTTTTCAAAACTCAGTATACCTTTTAAATGCGTGGCAACCGATGTAGGTACCGGCGAAGCGGTTGTGATGGAGTCGGGAGAAATCGTTTCTTCCATACGCTCAAGCATGGCAATACCTTCTTTTTTTACAGCGGTTAATATGCAGGAGAGGAGATTGATTGATGGCGGTGTGGTGCGTAATTTTCCTGTACAGGATGTAAAAAGAATGGGCGCCGATATTGTTGTAGGCAGTAATGTTTCTACAGGATTATTAAGCTCACACAATGTGCGCAATGCCATACAGGTATTATTACAGGTGGCTTTTTTTCGCGAAGCAGAAGATCATAAAACAGAAATACCGCTTTGTGATATTTATGTTGATCACAACCTGGAGAAATACAATATGGGCAGTTTTGGCCAGGCAATAGATATTCTGGATGCCGGTATTGAAAGAGGAAAAGAGTTGTACCCTGTTTTAAAAAGACTTTCTGATTCACTGGATGCTATTTATGGGCCGCAACCGCTTAAGACGAATCGTTTGCCCTCTACAGAAAAAGTAAGAATCACCTCTTTTGAAATAAGCAGCCTGAAGAATACAACGATTGAATTTTTTATCAACACACTTAATCTTAAAACAGGCCAATGGTATAGTGCTGCAGATATTTCCCAGATGATCCGTCATGCATTTGGAACCCGCTATTATAACCGTATACTATATTCGCTCCACGAACAACCGGATGGCAGTTACAAAATTATTTTTGATGTTATGGAGAACCCTTTGGCGTTTGCCAAAATAGGATTGCATTACGATAAATTCAGCGGTATAAGCGCTATTGTAAATCTTACTGTCCGCAATTTTTTGATCTCTAATTCAAGAGATCTTGTTACCATTAATATAGGAGATAATTTCAGAGTAAGGGGCGAGCACCTGCAGTATATTGGCAGGCATAAAAATATAACAGCATCGCTGAGTGCGCAGTACGACAGGTTTAGTATAAATACATACAATGATTTTATTGCTGACAAACCATTCAGCCAGTCTGGTTTGTTTAAAAGGCAATATGCAAGGTTTGATGGCAATATTGCTTTTTCGGCAGACAGAAGATTTGCAATTGGTGTAGGTTTCAGGGAGGAAATTGTAAAGTATGATCCCGTGCTTGCATCAAACTTTGAATTTAAAGGATCGGTGAATATGCCAACCGCGTACGGGTTTATCAAATATAATTCACTCGATAAAAGAATTTTTCCTAACAGGGGTGTGAAGATAGATGCGGAAGCCGGTTGGGTGCTTAAGCAGAATGTGGATGTGTCTGTATTGAAGAATGGCAATCCATACCCTGAAGCTGTTTCTGCAATATCAAATCGTCCTTATCTAAAAACTGCTTTTAACCTGGAATCATATTACCGCGTGTTGCACAGGTTAACAGCAATGGCATCAACGCAGGCCGGCGCTAATTTTAATTATACCAACAACATAATGAATGAGTTTTCGGTTGGCGGCGTTTTACCACTTTATAATAACCAGGTAACTTTTGTTGGGCTTCCCGAAGGTTCAATATATACCCCAACATTTGCTGCTTTTATGGGAGGCTTCAGGTACGAATTTTTATCAAATACCTATGCAACAGCTAAGGCGAATGTTTTGTTTACAAATCTTATTAATAAAAGTGTATTCTTCAATAATCCCGATTTCATGTCGGGGTATGGACTTTCTTTCGGTTATAATTTTGCGTTAGGCCCGCTTGAAGTAGGCGCTATGTATAGCGACAGGTCTGGTAAAATATATTCTACGGTGAGTTTTGGGGTGAGCTTTTGAGGGCAAGGTGGAAGGTGTAGGGTTGAGGGTGTAGGGTAAGGTAATTCCAGATTTTGGGATGCAAATCTCACGTTTCATTATTACGCTTGCCATCCTTTCCTGTTCACTTTTATAAAATCACTCACTAACTCACTCACCAGTTTTGCCGCAAACGTATTTGACTGACCATTGATTAATTGCGCCGCACCTTCGCATATATGCAGGTAAGCAATATTGGGATAATATGCAGTGAAATTAATGTATTGTCTTGCCTGTAAAGCAGTGAAGCCGAAGGCATTTGAAGCGCTGGTACACATTTGCTCAATGCAATCCATATCTAATTCTATACCCGTAAAAGATTCTTCCGTAAATGATATTGCCTGCACAATCGCCTGCCGGAAATTAAGTTTTTCACGCAGGCTTATATCTTCAAAACTGGAGTACTGAATATGTATATTGCTGTACAAATCATCTATCACACGCTGGCTGTTGTAGTTTTCCTGCAAACCAATAACGGCATATTTTTTCAAAAAACCTTCTTCCATCGCATAGCGAAAACTATTACCACTATGTCTTCCTTCTGCAATACGGTAACCGGAATGAGCATCCGCGTTAATTACATTAATGGCAGTACCGGATAATTTTCCTGCCTTTTGTAAACTTTTGGCAGCGCCTTTAATAAGCGGGTATGCGTTATTGTGACCACCACCAATTACAACCGGTATTTTGCCTGCTGATATAATTACTTTTACCAGGTCTTCAACTTCATTGTCTATAATATTCGCAACAGCATGCCTGCATGCATCAATCAGTTCATCCTGGCTTTTAGCATTGGCTGTAATAATCGATTTAATATCGCTGAAATCAAAATAGCCGGATAGGATCACTTCTTCTCCGGTAAAGGCATCGGTACTTTGCATATTACACAAAGCCTGCAAAAAAGGAAGCCATATTGTTTCTGTTCCACCCACACCATAATTTGCCTGCACACCAATATCTTCAGGTATACCTACAATAACATATTGCGCTTTTGATTGCGATAAAGCTTCAGCCAATGGTTTATCCTGCAAGTGCTGAATGCATTCTCCAAGCTTTGTTTCAAAATGCCTTAAACGAGTGATGCTTAAAATGTCCTGCCGGTTATAAAATTTAAAATGGGGGTATGACATGAAGGGATATTTGAATAAATATAGGAATGTTTGTGAATATTTGGGGATTGTAGAGACAAGGCATGCCTTGTCTCTACCAACAACCGCAATATGAAAACCCCAGGCATATCATTTACATTTCCCTTATTTTTGAAAATTCACAACCACAACCGGGCAAATAT
>JADLCD010000080.1 GCA_020847395.1 Chitinophagaceae bacterium | reverse complement strand
CACTTCCTGACCCTTTACAATAAGGGAAATACATAAGAGGTGGATGATTATAATAAAAGTTGATTTCATATTAAAGATATTAATACCTTTTTATCTTTTATTATAGCAAAAAAATTATCGCTTAAGGAAAGTCAGGCTGTTCTCCAGCGCTTCTGTAAAAGCTCCTACCTTGGACTTATCCAGCATAACAAATAACTGTTTTCGTATTCTTTTAAATTCATGGTGTATAGGACATGGTTCTGTTTCTGAGCATTGCTTTAATCCCAAACCACAGCCCTGGAATACTTTGTCACCGTCTACAGCTTTAACAATGTCTGCAATGGATTGTTTCATAGAAGCTTTATCGAGGTAAAAGCCTCCATTAGGTCCCTTGGCTGACTGGACTATTCCCTTCCTGCTCAAATCCTGTAATATTTTAGCAATAAAATGCTCCGGGGAATCAATCCCTTTTGCAATTTCTTTTATACCAATCCGCTCTCCTTCTTTTGTTTTTTGCGCAATAAATATGGTTGCCCTGAGGGCGTATTCGCATGTTTTAGAAAACATCTCTTGATTTTACAAACAAATTTACTGGTTAAACGCCTAATTGTGCTCTCCCCTCTTCTGTAAGCATCTCAAAATTCCATTTTGGTTCAAAGGTCAGCATGATATTTATTGTGTGACCCGGAAAGGTCATTTCCAACGCATTCCGGACGCCGTTTGTTATTGCCTCACCCATCGGGCAATGCGGGGTAGATAATGTCATGGTTACGGTAATATTATTTTCTTCATCAAATGCTATGTCGTAGATCAGCCCCAGGTCAATCACATTCACAAAAAGTTCCGGGTCAATTACATTATACAACGCCTGCTGTGCCTTTATTTTTTTATCAGCATATGGCTGTGCCAATGAAACAATCATGACAGGATAGTTGTTTTGTGCAACAATACTTTTATTACATTAAACAAATATACTGATGCCAGTAATAACCAAACAACAGACGCAACCTGTATAACAATTACGGCATTCAGCAATATGCCCGCCACAAGCAAAATAATTGCAACTATAAATATCCGGAACTGCCATTGCACCAATACTTCGTTGTATAAGTTTTTAGGAAGTGGTACCCTGGCTTTTCCGGAAAGATTTTTGTAGTGTGCATTCCAAACAATAAAAGGTAATGTTTTAAATGTTTTTCCAAGAACAATACCGGTGATCCAGCCCATGAATAAGAATGTTCCATATACAATACTCCAGCGGTAATCGTCAGCGAATAAGAGAAGCGGTGTCAGCAATATGGCAATGCCAAGACATACAAATGAAAGAAAGGTTTGCTTCATATGCACATCTGCTTTTTTACGGGCACGATTGCGGAATGTATCGTACAGGTATAACAACCAGCATATAATACCGCTCACAACCAATGCCACGTATATGATTATACGCGATGGGGTTACTTCAAAAAAATATCCATCGCATAAAAAAAGCAGCAGTCCTGCATTTTGAAGTATAAAGGAATACCGCAATAATTTATCTTTTCCTGATTTTCCCAAAAGGAACATCGGCACCAACTTGCTGCTTACGCCGGTAATGAGCTGAAGAAACCATCCCGCAAGCCCCGCATGAGAATGGAGCTTCAGCAGGTCGAGGTGATTTTTTTTGAATAACGGGTGCACCAGGTTAACAGCCAGCAATACACCTGCCGCAGCAGTAAATAACAGCCAAAATGCTGAGCTGAAAACAAATAATCGTTCAATGGAACAATGAACACATACGTTGCCGGTGAATATAACATTGATAAAATATGCAAGCGTGGCAAGTAATATTAAAAAACCCCCGCTGATCATTATACTGCCTGTTTGCATTGTCCAGAAAGCATAGATGAGCAGCCCTGCACCTGCAGTTAACAAATACCAGGACAGTGAGGCCAGCAACGGGCTGAAAAGATCTCTCTCGCAAATAACAGGCAATAGCTGATGCGCAGCCCCAAAAATGATCATTGTGCCCCAGCCCAACGCTGCGGTATGTACGATTGCCAATAAACGGGGATTAAAATAATGATTGGCAAAACTGTGTGAACCCATCATTAATAAAAGGCAAAGCACCCAGAAACCAACCGCTCCCGTGGCATAAAAAGGAAGCACTGCGCTGTTTGGAGGGGCTTTGCCAATATTAATGTCCGACATAGCAATTGCAAATGATTCTTAAAGGGAATTATGGTTTTTCAAATATTATCATCTTCACGTTTTTGTCATCTACCGTGAGAATATGAATCTCATGATTTTTATCTGCCAGTTCTTCCAGCAGGTATACCGGCACACGTTTATGATGTACATAGAGCAAATGATTTTCAGGCAGCGAGTTCAATTCCTGTAAAATAACCTGCATAGGCTGAGGCATTTCCAGGTGACGTACATCAATTTCCCGTATGCGCTCCTCAGAAGAGCGGTTGTATACTGCCTCAAAAGAAGCTGCATCATCAACTATTATATTATTTACCGCTGCTTTCTTTGCAGCAGCTTCTTTTTTCTTCCTGAGAAAATAAGTATGAAACACCCCGGCGCTCACTGTTTCTACGTAACTGCCTTCTGCTTTTTCCTGTTCAAGTAAACGGATAAGGGGCGTTGGTATAAAGCTGTTTATTATACATAGTATTTTACCAGGTTGCACATCTTTAAATTTATTCAATATCTCCTTTAACGGATCTGTGCCTGATTCAATGATCGGGCGTACATCATATACGATTATAGCAGCTTTATCTGCCTGCAGCAGCCATTGTGGCTTAGACTGAACAACCCTTTCATTTGCTGATATAGGTTCATAATAAAAACCAAGTGGTGTAAGGGTAGCTACAATATCTTCAACTTTGCAACCGCCCATTTTTGCCGCTTCGGCAATCGTTACACGGGAGGCCATTATTTTTCTAAGGATTGGATTTTTCAACCGTTGAAATGGCTTGGCTACTCCCGCAATAGCATCAATGCTGGCTTTGTCTGCTTTTATCAGTTCTGATATTTTAGTATCGTTGTTGATGTTAATTCTCTTTTCCATACCTGATTTTAATTAATATCCGCATCGTTCATGTTGTTGCTTCATGCTCCAGGGCTATAGCCTTTGGGAAAAGAATATTATTCTCCAGGTGTATGTATTGTTCCAGGTCATCTGTCAGCTCAGACAGTTTTTGATACAAATAGGTATAAGAGTTACAAGCGTCTTCAGGCAAACTAAATCCATCGGTAAGCCGGCGGAAATATGCCAGGTCTTCAGCTATGATAGTATGCTCTTTCTGCAGCAAAAAAGCAGATTGCTTAACCAGGCCGGGCTCATAAATCTCCGGTAAAGAAACGCTTGTTTTCCTTTCTGCTATCTGCCTGATAACAGGGAAAAAAGTGTTTTCCTCTTTGCTGATATGTGTAAGCAGGTTTTGCAAAAAATGAGGAACGGATTGCAACAACCTGTATAATTCCGGGTGCTGGCTGCCGTGCCTGTTTGCCACTTTTTCAGTCAGCCCGCAAATCACCTCAATATTTTCCCGGATATAACGGTGATGCGTATTGGTAATATAATCAGCTAAAAACTGCGGCGACCATTTTGTAAAGTCCTGTGACGCTGTCTGAGGAAGTTTCTCTGCATTGGTTAATGCACGCTTCAATTCTTCTTCGCTTATACCGGCTTCGGCAGTGGCCTGCGACAGCGTTTTATTTCCTCCGCAGCTATAGTCAATACCTTTTGCTTTAAACACGGCGGCCTTGCGCATATCTTTAGCTGCAATAGCGCCGATGGTTTCTTCGGGGGGAGTATCAGCAAGCCTGGCAATTTTTACCTGCCAGCGTGCGGGCCCCTGCATCAGATATTCCCAGGTAAATATATTTCCACGCTCGCCCAGCAGTTGATAATACAGGGGCTTAGGATCATGGTCGTTATCAATTACAAAGCTTTCACCCCCTGCCAGGGCATCGAAATGCCTGAATATTGTGGGATGCTTGAGCTTGGGCGCTATTTGTGTTACATCTAATATTTCTACTGCCACCATATTAGTTTGTTTTGAATGTTTATTAAAGTATGAACACAAAATTAAGGATAAAAGAAATAATAAAAGACTAATTTATCTTTTATTATTTTATACCCCGCTTCTGTCCTTATCCACGAGTTTGAGCAAATATTAAGTATTGTTTCACGCAAAGGGCGCTATGGGTGCAAAGAAAAGATGTGCTGCTATATCGCTTCCTTGCCTACCGGCAGGCTGGCTTTGTAAGAATAGAAGGAGGGACAGGCGCTGATGGTATTCATCATTAATAGTATAGCCGCTATAACTTCTCCAGAAAAATTCCTTTCATCTTCAGGCAAATTTTATCTTCCCTGCTTAGTGTGGCAGTTACCGATAATCCATCCGGCGTTCCTGAACTTTTTATTGTTGCAATAATCTTTGAATCATGATCAGGAATGATCACGGCAAGAAATTTTATGTGATCTGCTGTTTTTAATTGGAGATTATTACCGGTAGCTGTTTCAAGTATTTCCTTTATTATTTGTACCTGGCAAACACCCGGCACTACCGGTTGCCCGGGAAAATGACCTTCAAATATTTTATGACCGGGGTTTAATTGCAGCTCGGCAATGATATTATTTTCCTCATTGCTGATTGATTTTATATAAAAGAAATTATCCTTCAGCATCTTTTTGCAAACGTTTTAATTGAATGTCAAAATTAAAATTATGATGCTTTATTCCAATACTGTCCGGTATATTATCTGCGCCAGGTTTAATAAAAGCTTCAACCACTTTTTTTCGTTTGCTTCCCCGCTCCATACGAATTAAACTATCGCAGGCATTATTGGTAATATAATAGTATATATCCTTACCATCCGGGAAAACATGATATACAGTTTCAGCTTTTTTTGCTGTGTAAGTTTTATTAGCATCCAGGTGCTGCATCAATACCAGCTCAAAATCCTTACGCAATGTTTTTATCACTGCTTTTTTATCCATCTGGTCAAAAATATAATACACTTTAAAGTCATTATGTTCAAACCCAAAATCAAAAAATTTAAAGCCCGCTTCATTGGAGAACACAATACGCACACTGCTGTCTGGCATTGTTTTTATAATAAGTATACCACTTAAATGCTTACCGATTACATCAACCTGGGTAGCATATAAGGCTGTTGTAAATGCAGGTCTGAATTTATGTATACATAACGGGTCTGCTTCCGTGCGTTGCAATGCTTTATATGCAGATGAGCAGGCTGTGCCGGATAAAAATATGCTAACGTATAGTAAATAACGCATCAGGAAGATTGGTATTCAGTTCACGATTCACAAAATTAATAATGGTATTATCGCCGGAAGGTTCATGCATTTCAATTTTTGTAACGCCAAAACTTTTCTTTTCAATAATCATATTGATATTTTTGAAAAGCTTTTTCATGTTTTTATCTACCGGCGTAAGTGCAGCAAGATAACCTGTATTGTTTTCAAAAATTTTTACGGTAAAATCTGAACTTTCCAAAGCTTCGCCTTTCACACAATCCACCATTATTTTATTAATCTGCTGAAAAAGTTTATTTGATTTAACGGATACTTTGTTTTCTTTCTGGCTGTCTTTCACATATACATTTGTGCCATTCAGTATCATCAGGTATTGAAAAGGCTGTGTATATTCCATCCGCACCAGGTTATCTTTTTTGAACCAGAATTTTCCTTTGGAAATAATTTTTTCTGCAAGCAGGCTGAGATTCTTTTCCTGCACAAAATCACTTTTAATGGAATTTGTTTTTTTAGATGCTTCCGCAAATTGTGTTTTAAAAGCAGCCGCATCCGTTACAGGTTTATAACCGCTATACTGCGCCTGAACGGCTACAGTAAATAGCAGTGCAAATGATAATAAAAATAAGTTACGCATAAGGCTCCAAATTAAGCAATTTGTCTAACCGCACAATTTCATAGCCCATACTCTTTGCCTGCTTAATAAACGTAGAAAGTATATCCAGCGTGGTTTTGCTGGTTTCATGAAACAAAACAACGGCGCCAGGTTTTAACGAAGCCGTAACTTTTGTAAGAAGTTTTTGGGTATCTTTTATCACGGTGTCCATTGAGCGTATATTCCAGCCGATGGTAATATACCTGCCCTGCAGAATAGCTTTTTTAAGATTCGGATTGGTTACGCCATAAGGCGGACGAAAAAGTTTAGGTTTTTTGCCAATGGTTTTTTCCATCACATTATTCATCATCTGCAAATCTTCATGCATTTTTTTGGATGAAAAAAGATCAAACCACAAATCATGTGAGTAACTGTGATTGCCAATAATATGCCCTTCTTCATGTACCTGTTTCAGCAAGTCTTCATTCTCTTTAATATGTTTACCTATGCAAAAAAAAGCAGCCTTCACCTCATGTTCCTTCAGTATCTGCAGTATTTGGGGAGTATAGTTTCTTGCAGGGCCATCATCAAAACTGATCGCTATCTGCTTATTGGGTATTTTAGCCGAGCTGATTGTTTTTACATAAAAATTAGAACGCACATTATAACTGCCGTATGCAAGCGCTATAGCATACAGCGCCAGCAATATTGCAAATACATAATACGGAAATCCGTAGAAAAAATGTATACCTATAAGCGCAATCAGCAGCACAACAAATATAGCGGTAATGGTATTAAATCTTAACATGCGGAAAGCAGGTATAATGAATGATGAATAGTAAGGTAATGATTATAGATTAAAATCTTTTTGGGCGCTTTCATTTTGCTATGCGCAGGTATTTTACCGGTTTTTATAATATTAGCAGCCAGCCATAATGCAAAAGCTGTTGCCGTAGGATATTCGCCGCAGAGGTGCTTGAATGATTGCGTTGCAACGTTGACAAACAATTGCTTTTTCAGCTCCTTATATCCTTTATCATTATGCGCATCTCCATTTTCACCGGATATCAATAGATCAATATCTTCAGCCCGGGTATTATGCCTTTCCAAAAAATCATGTATAAACCCGGCCACTTCTCCGGATGAAGATGGCTTATACAAAGTATCCATGCCATCCAGCTTCGCGTAGCCGTTACCGGAAGGCTGATTGAACAATAAAAAGAATGCTGCACCTTCTCCTGCAATGGTCCCTTTTGAAGTTCCTTCATACAAGTTAATATTAGCACCCGGGTGTTGTTTATACAAACCAAAACGGCTAAGCAATTCATGGCTTGTATCTGTTATTTCATCCACGCCACCTACCAATATATTTTCAACTGCATTTTCCTTTAGTAATGTAATGGCATCAAGCATTGCACCTTCAAATGAAAACCCGCGATGCACGAATGTATTGTTATAATTATGGCATTTAAGCATCAGCGCTATCTGTGCGCCAACCGTATTATGCGTGGATTGAATAAATGCCGTTGGCGTAAGCAATTCTTCTTTATTCTCTATCATTTTTGACAGGAACAGTTCTGTATCTGCAAGGCAGCCATAAGCAGTTCCGGTTATAATGGCCCCGGGATCGTGCACATCTCCCTGCTGCAAGCAATCTTTTGCAGCAGCAACGCCCATTTTAATAATGCGGCTCATGCGCCTTATCATGCGTGCATCAATCAGCTTTGTGTAATCAGGCTCTGCACAGTTTAACCTGTTGCCGCTATATGAAGCAGGTGATTGCAGTATCTGTTCAAAAGAAACCTGGGGTGATATGCCTGCTGCCGCTTTAATATACATTATGCCTGCAGTTTTGAAAAGATGAGCGAAGAACAATTACCACCAAAGCCAAAGGAGTTTGACAGCACATGATGTATTTTTTCGCCTTTGCGAAAAACAGTTTCAGGAGCAAAAGGCAACCCTTTCATTTGTGTTTCGAAACGAAGATTGGGATATATCAAACCATGTTGTAAAGCGAGCACAGAAAATACGGCTTCAATGCCGCCGCTTGCACCCAAAGTATGCCCTGTGAACGATTTGGTAGAGCTCATTTTCGGGTACTTTCCTTCAAACAATAATTTGATGGCTGTGCCTTCTGCAATGTCGTTATTCTGCGTGCCTGTGCCGTGGAGGTTGATATAATCAATATCGGCAGGCTTCAGTCCGCTTTGCGCAAGTGCGCCTTTCATAGCAAGATAAGAGCCTGTGCCGCCAGGCGAAGACGCGGTTTGATGATACGCATCATTAGCGTTGCAATAACCACTTAATGCGCAAACAGGAGCTTGCGTTAAAGCTTTTGCAACTTTATCAGAAACCAGCACCACGTATCCTGCGCCTTCACCCAGGTTCAACCCACGCCTGTTTTCATCAAAAGGCTGGCAATACTGCTGGTCGAGGATCATCAATGTATTGAAGCCGTTAAGCGTAAACTTTGTGAGCGAATCAGTACCGCCTGCAATAGCAATATCCAATATATTTTGTTTGATCAGCCTTGCAGCAAAGAATACCGCATTTGCTGAAGAGGAACAAGCTGTGCTGATGGTAGATACATAATTTTTTATACCAAGCATATCTGCCACCAGCTCTGTAGCGGCGCCACATTCATGGTGCACGAGATTTCTTAACCTGCCTTTTCCGGAATCATTCAGAAAATCTGCAAAGAAATCTTCTGTTTTATCCATGCCTCCTACCGTGTTAGCAGAGATAAACCCACTGCGCAAGCCTCTGAGGCTTTGTATTCCTGCATTTTGTAATGCTTCCTTTGCTGCAATGGCAGAAAGAAGCGCGGTGCGGCTGATATAAGCGGGCATTCCTGCAAGCGCTGCCAACGCTATATTATCCATCTTCACCTCAGCCACAGGAAGCTTTTCTTTATGAGCAGAGGAAAGATATTCCATCTTTGTCATGCCGGCTTTTCCCTGTTCAAGCGCAGCAAGGTTTTCCTGCACATTGTTGCCAATGGCAGATATTACTCCCACACCTGCAATAGAAACCGGCTTAGTCAAAGAAATTTGAAAATTTGAAAATTTGAAAATTGAGATTGCTCAGCCAACCTGTAACCTGAAACTTGTAACCCGCAACTACACCGTCTTTGGCTGATGCTCCATAATATATTGCGCCATTGTTCGTACTGAACGAAACACGCTCTGTCCTTCTTCCGCGCTGGCAAGCTTGATCTTATATTCCTGCTGAAGCAAAACGATCAGCTCAAGGGCATCAATAGAATCCAGGCCAAGCCCCTCTACAAATAAAGGCTGGTCATCGCCTATATCTTCAGGCTTCAAATCTTTCAGGTTCAGTTGTGCAATGATCTGTCGCTTCAGATCAGCCATTAATTTTTCCATTTGCTAACTCGTATATTTTATTAATATGTTCAGTTGTCCACGGCAAAGATCGCGCTGCAGAGCGGTTTTCCACCAGATAAAGTACCGCCCTATATGACTCTCCTAAAAAATCCACCCATCCTGCAATACAACAATCAATACTTTTTCTTTTAAACAGGTCGCTCACATAAAACTCCAGCAGGCCGGCATCAAATTCCTCCGATACAAAGAAAGCATTTTCTCCCTTAAAACCATGCCTGATGCTGATTTCACCGATCACAATATTAGGCAAAGTATACACAAATTGGGCAGGGCTCGGTATATTTTTCACCGTTTCAAAATAAGCTATATCCGCATCAAGACTTGCATTGGCATTGCTCAATACTATACCGGTTTTGGTTCTGCCGTATGCTTCATGAATATTTCTTCCTTCCAGTAATATTTCTGTTGTTAAAAACCCAAGCTTGCACAGATTATCCATTTTATAAAATTTAGGATAATCTGTTTGCAGGTGTTTGTATAAGGCAAGGAAAAAATCCTGCGGAGATAATGATAACTTCTCAAACAAAACAGTTCCATCTTTTGAAGCGATGTTGCCCGTAATAATGCTATATGTGGTGATGTGTTGCAATGTGAATTGTGAATTGGCAATTGTTTCAGGTTGCAGGTTTCAGGTTGCAGGTTTCAGGTTACAGGTTGGTCAAACTACAAACCTGTTGCTTATGTTGCAACTTGCAACCTGAAACTCCTTCTGTCTTCCACCATTCCCTACACTATTCCCTCCGCTCTTAAATCATCTCTCATCTTAATAATCCGCGCTAATTTATGCAACGCGGTGGTATGATCTTTTACGTAAGGATTGGTTGTATCCCAAACATAGCCTGCCAGCACAGAACAAATCTGGCTTTTGATCAGCGGGTTCTGATCATCTGCAAAGAAGATGGTACCCAGGGTTCCTTCATACCAGGCCAATACATAAGAACGGAAAACATTTACGCCCTGCAGCATAATGTCCATATATTCCTTATTCCAGTCAATATTTTCACCTTTCAGCTTTCTTATCACCAGCTTTCCTGCCAACTGGCTTGAAACTGTTGCCAGTGTAACGCCTGACGAAAATACGGGATCAAGAAACTCTGTTACATTACCTGTTAATACAAATCCGTTTCCGTAAAACTTATCTGTTGTCACAGACCATGATTCCAATGTTCTTGGTTGAAATACCAGTTCTACATCTTTAAATCTTTCGGCAATATCTTTTTCGCCTGCCAGCATTGCCCGGTATTTTTCTTCATCTGTTCCGCTAAAACCGTCAAAAAACTCCTTATCCCCTACAAAACCCACCGACGTAATACCATTGGAAAAAGGAATAATCCATATCCACACAGTTTTTTGATGCACTACTATTGTAATACGGTTAGGCTCATCTGCCATTGATCGCTTTTTATCAACCGTATGTGCAAATAAAGCTTTACGTGGTGGAAGATGAGACGGACGCTCCATATTGAACAGCTTTGGTATTACTCTTCCGTACCCGCTGCCGTCAATAATAAACTTTGCCTCAATATGTTTTTTGTTGCCATTTTTATCTTCAACGGTTGTTACTGATCTTCCATCATCATTAAAAATAATCCCGGTTACGGTAGTTTCATATTCAATGGGCACACCCATTTTTTCAACTGTAGTTGCAAGTGTATTATCAAAATCAGCACGGGGAACCTGCCATGTCCATTTCCATCCTTGTGTAAACTGGTCGGCAAACTGGTAATCGCAGACCTTGCCGTTTCTTACAAACTTTGCTCCATTCTTTTCCTGGAAGCCTCTTGCTTTAACCGCATCCAGAAATTTTGCTTCCTCCAATGCCTCCATACATCGCGGCAGCAGGCTCTCCCCTATTACAAACCGGGGAAATTTTAATTTTTCTACTATTCTAACCTTGTATCCTGCCTGGTGAACGATAGATGCGGCAACAGTTCCGGAAGGCCCTGCACCAATTACCAGTACATCTGTTTTTTCTGTTTGCATATTGTTAGTTTAAAGCTTTTAGGTATTAGCTGTCAGGTATCAGTGCGAAACCTATGGGGTTTGCCGGGCTGAATAGCAGCACTGCAAACCCCATAGGTTTTATTCTAATTAAGCTTCCATCTGTCAGGTATCAGCTTTCAGCAGTCAGCAGCGAAACCTATGGGGTTTGCCGGGCCGAATAGCAGCGCTGCAAACCCCATAGGTTTTATTCCACAGGTTTCAGGCTATCGGACAGCTAATAGCTGAAAGCTGATACCTATTTCATCTTCTTACACTTCAGCAAGGTATGACTTAACCCGATACCATCAATCTGCTCTACAATTTCAAAACCCGCATCATATATACATTGCTTAAACACTTTTGAATCATACATCTGGCTATTGCCGTTTGCAAGTGCTGTAAAATAAATAGAAGTTTGCTGCAGGCAGAACGAAGATGTTTCAAAACGTTGTGTATCCCAAAATGCTTCGAGAATAAGTACATAACCATTTTCGTCAATGGCACCAGCACAGCGTTTTAAGATAGAAATGATCTCCTCTTCAGAAAAACAATCTAAAAACTGGCTCATCCAGATGGCATCAAATCCTTTGGGAAAGGGTTGGGATTCATCCAGGATATTCACAGGATGAAATGACACACGGTTAGAAAGCCCCAGCTCTTCCATTTTCTTTTTTGCCATATCCAACTGACCAGGCAAATCCATTATGGTAACATGTATATCTTCCGCATATTTAGCAGAAGCTATTGCCCATTTACCTGTATTGCCGCCTATTTCAAGCAGGTTTTTAATGCCATCTTTATATACATGCTTAATCACCTGTGGGAATGCATTGTCAGAAAAAAAATGGTCAAACCCAAACCAGCTTTTCTGAATATGCGGCGGCAATTGAGATAATCCTTCATACACTGTTGGCCAGTTACCCAATTCTTTCAACCCTTCAGGTTTGCCGGTTTCTATACTTTTATCAAGATGAAACAAGCCTTTGTAACATACGTCATGCACAAAATCCATATTCACTTTTGTAAGCGGGTCGTGCAGAATAAAATAACCTGTTTTTGTAATCGTATACTTCTCATCATTCAGCAACACAAGGCCAATACCTAAACAGGATTCAAGCAACACCCTTACTCCATAGCGTGATATATTTGTTTTTTCAATGATCTCTTCAATGGTTAAACCGTTACTGCCGCTATCTTCAATAACTTTTAAAATACCATTATCCCTAACCACTTTTGCTACCTGGAAAACAACCGGGCCGAATGCAATAAATTGAGCGAGGTGCTTTGCCTCAATTGCCGTCTTATTATCCTTTGTATAAAATTCCATGTATGGGTTCAGTTATCTTTATATGTTTAATTTTTTTTCAAAACTACGGCCGCATTACAGCCACCAAAACCAGAAGCGGTTTTCAGGCAAGCCGTATATTGGCCCTGCCGCAATTCCCTGTTCACATTTACCGGTTTGGATGTGCCCGGTATGTCAAAACCGGGCGTAGGTAAAACTACATTTTCTTTCAGAGATAAAACACAGGCTACAACCTCTACCAACCCGGCAGCGCCAAGGGTATGACCATAATACCCTTTTAAACTGTTTAGGGGAACTTCCTGCAAACCTGCAAGATTAATGGCTTTCGCTTCCATTTCATCATTATACATAGTAGCTGTGCCATGAGCCGAAATAAAGCCTATATCATCTGTAATAACACCGGCTTCTGCCATACTCTGTTGTATTGCCTGGTATAATTCCTCACCGGTTCTTGAAGGACCGGAAATATGATTGGCATCATTACTCACGGCACCGCCGCTGAGCAGTATTGCGTTTTCTCCTTTTGGTTTTTGAGAAGAAAGTATAATAGTGGCGGCAGCTTCACCCAGGTTGATGCCGGTGCGATGCGCATCAAAAGGTTTGCATGCCCGGTTGCTGATGGCATGAAAAGATTGAAAGCCCGAAAGTATAAACCGAGTAATGATATCTGCGCCGGTAACAATAACATTATCATACCCTCCTGACTGGATCATGCGCATACCCGTAATAAGCGCGACCAACCCGGAGATACAGGCATGAGAGACAATCAATGGCTTATCAGCAATCTTAAAGTGCTCCGCCATAAGCTTTGCCGAAGCGGATAAGGACATTCGTTTCACAAGCGCTTCGTCCTGTTTATTGGTTTCGAGCAAACTTATATTGCCTTTGGTAGTGGAAATGATTAAGCCCGTTCTTTTATCAGAAGGGTCAATATTTGCCAGTGATAATGCATCACTTACAGAGGCAATGAGCAACTGTTCAAACTTCGTGTATGTGTTATTGTTAGAAAAATTTTCTTCCGGAAATAAAGAAGCAAAAAAAGGTTCCGGCGAAAACTGTGGTATATTATGCTGCGCGATGCCAGACCTGCCTTCTTTTAATGATATAAAATTATAGAGTGCAGTAGAAGCAAGCGGAGAAACTATATTTTCAGCAATAATATAAACAGGGTTCATTAGTCTGGTTAAAAGTTATATCAGTCCGTTGTTCTTTTTCCATTCCTCAAAAAAAAGCGGGTTGGTAAGCTGCAATATCGATTTTTCTTTGTCCAGAAAAACCTGCACTGAGGAGCCTGTTGCTACTACCTGCCTTGTTGCAGCATTAAACAATTTGTATTCAAATTTTAATTTAGCCGCTTCGCAAGGCAAAAAAGTAGTTTCTACAATCACTCTTTCACCATATTTTAAAGAACGCTTATAATCACATTGAATACTTACTATTGGTATAATAAATCCTTTTTTATAAAAATCAAGGTAGCCAATACCATGTTCATTACCAAATGCCTCCCTGCCATCTTCAAAATAGCGGATATAATGCCCGTGCCACACTATACCCAAAGGATCAGCCTCATTAAATCTTACGTTTATTTCAACCCTGCCGGATAAAGTTTTTTGCATTTTGGATATTTTCTTTCGAATAACAAAACCAGATATAGAAAGTCGCTAAATTAAATGAAAAAGTGAAAGATGCCTGTAAATCTTTCACTTTCGTATTTTAAAATGGTATATAATATCAATTAGCAGATTTCCATTCTTTGTATTTTGTTTTCTCAATATCGTTTAATACAGCATCAATTGTTTTCACCCAAAAATTTCTAAACCCGATACCTCCGCCTTTGCCTACCATTTTTTCAGCAAGCAATACTTTTTTGCCAGACATATCAATAAGTGTAACAAACATAGAAGCTTCGGAAGTCGCTTTATTCATAGTTTCCATAATGAAAAGCAATGCAATACCTTTTTTACTCCCAAAGTCATATCCTTTCACAATAGATTCAACATCTTTCTTTGTAAGCTGAGGCGCTTCTCCCCCGGATTCAATTATTTTTTCCGCATCGATTTTATTGTTTTTTGCAACTACCAGGCTGATGTCTTTATTAACTGTAGACCTTGAAAAAGACTTTTCAAAATCATATTTTTTAGGTTCATTTACCGTTACCTGGTTTATACCAGCGTATAACCGGTTTTTAATATCCGCTGCATTAGCTGTAATATCGTTTAAAATTTTAGCCTTGGTAAAATCGATGCCCAGGTATGTGAGCGGCACTTCAGATGAGCTGAAAAATTCTTTGAGTGATTGTGCTGAAATTTGCTGAACTCCTGCCACTAATATTATAAAAAGCAAAAGGAGTGATGATTTAAGTATCCGTTTCATATTGCATGTTTATTTATCAGATTGAATAAAAATTTTCATTTCACATTGTGCGATAGTTTTTTGCCTGCAGGTTATGCTGCCTGAAATAAGCGTAACATTCAGCACCTGGTTTTTAATGGTTATTTCCGTTTCCAGTTCATCATGCACAGCCGGCAAATTAAATACTTCAAGCTGTTGAACGGCGCCTATAAAGCCAACCGGTACTGGCTCATTTTTTTGTTTACACAAATAGCCCGTATGCACCGCAGCAGTTTGAGCAATGTTTTCAATCAAAGCCGGTTCAGTTAATACAGCATTCTTTACAAAAATATTGTCAGCGCCAATTACAAATTTTGTTATGCAGGTTTGTTCTCCTGCGTTTACTATTTCGCTTACCATTACAAATGGCGGCCGTTGGGGAATGAAGGGTAATATATCATTCATAGCAGTTGTTTGTTACCGCCGGGCAGCGGTTAAATGTATTATGAAAGTAAGAAAATCTGCGATTATCAGGAAAATGGGCTAATTAATAATTTGAAGTGCCGGGCGAATATCCCTTCAGGAATTTCCTTTTTGCTGACATTAAAACCAACACACTTCCTTGCAATCTCAATTGAAGGTCGGATAAAATTGCGTAGATTGCTCGCCCGCCGCATATGTATTTAAATTAATACAACGCTAAGGCGGCCTTGCAGTAACGCTAAAAGTGTTTTGTTTTTAATATCAGCATAATACAAAATATCCAATTACTCAACTACCCGCACGTATTGCGATCCTGCCCGCATCAACATTTGATTTGAAACGAAGATTCGGCGGGAGAAGCAATCTCTCAGGGCTCGAAAGTAGAGATAACTTCTTTACAGCCAAACCGGTTTCGTATATGTTGTTTTATTTCATCAGCGCCTCAAATTATTAGGTAGCACTTCATGAGTGCGTATAGATAATCATTCATAAATTAATCATTCATCTGAATTAGAAACTTTATTTTCATTAAGTTCTTTCAGTAGCTTTTTGTGTTTACCCACAGATGTTTTGGCACCTTTATCAGTAGCCAACTCATCCATCATTTGGTAATGTACATTTGATCCCTGGGGAATTTTATAGTCGTTTTTGAATCCAACTAACGAAACCGTTATATTCCTGTCGGGTGCCTGAACATCATGAAAGTCGCGTATTTCTTCCAACACATCATAGTCGATATATTCTGATTTTGAGGCATCAATGATTATTGTACTCCCGTCGGCAACGGAGCCAAGGGTCTCCTTGATACTTCCTTTATTCAAAAAAGATACTTCCTGCGCTAACTCAAGACGAGTGATATCTCCATTATCGGATTGTACTCTTTTATAGTAATAAGGAATTCTCATATTTGCCCTCAGCAGATAAAAGATATTGATTACAAATCCTATTGCAACGCCTTTTAATAATCCAAGGAACGGCAACGCAACAGCAATAGCAGTTACAACAAAAGGTATAAACTCTGTTGGGCCTACCTTATACATATGCCTGAACAATGCAGGACGGGCAAGCCTGAACCCGGTAAATATCAATATTGCAGCAAGTGCAGATTTTGGTATATAATTTAAAATTGCCGGAATAGACGCAACACAGGTTAAAAGCAATACGCCATGAAAAATAGCAGACAGCTTAGACTTTGCACCTGCATTGATGTTAGCACTTGAGCGCACAATTACGGATGTAATTGGCAGTCCCCCAATTAAACCGCTAAGCATATTACCTATGCCCTGCGCCTTTAATTCCGCATTGCCTGATGTATTGCGTTTCATTGGGTCGAGTTTGTCCGTAGCCTCTATACAAAGAAGTGTTTCGATAGATGCGACCACTGCTATAATAGCACCAAATTGCCAGACTTTGGGATTTAAGAATCCATTAAAATCGGGCAGGCTGAATTGCGCAAAAAAATCACTGGCAGAAGCCGGAACATTTAATTGCACGAGAAACTCATTATTCAAATGAAGTGCGCCAGCAGTAGCCTTAAACAGGATATTTAAAAAGGTACCTATCAAAACAACCAGTAACCCGGCAGGTATCAACTGGAATTTTTTCATTGCTTTTGTTTGCCACAACACCAATATCGCAATACCAATTATTGTAATCAAAAGCGCCCCTAATTGTATATGATCGGTAATACCGGTAAGGATTTCATAGTTCATCCCTCTTTCGCCATCACGCATACCAACAAGATGGTCTGGCCCACTATAGCCCACAGCGTCTGGCAATTGTTTAAAAATGATGGTAAGGCCGATACCGGCAAGCATACCTTCAATAACGCTTGAAGGGAAAAAATTGGCAAAAGTGCCTGCTTTTATAAAACCAAGTATCAATTGAAACAACCCCGCAAGCATTACAGCACAAACAAAAATTTCGAATGCCTGCAATTCAGTCAGTGCGCCAACCACAATAGATACAAGACCTGCTGCCGGCCCACTAACACTAACATGCGATTTACTAAGCATGCCCACAACAATACCCCCGATAATACCAGCTACAATTCCTGAAAAAAGCGGGGCATTGGATGCTTGTGCTATACCCAAACAAAGTGGTAAAGCAATCAAAAAAACGATAATACCAGATACAATATCTTTTTTAGCGTATGTAAAAAATGATTTATTTGCTGCCATAAATAATTATTATAAAATAATGAGGTTTGAAAAAATTTTCAAGCCAACAAAAGATGAAACGACAAAAATTACGTGGAATAGATATTATTTATGACAGGCAATTGGGAGGAGGAACCGATATTTCGAAATAAAGATGTGAATTAAAAGACTCTTCTGTAATAACACGTAACGCTATGTTTTCAATTGCGAAACCTTGAAACTGAATTCCGTGATTGAAGAGCTCAGTTATGCTATCAGCCTTGCAGACTTTATTTATCCCATCTTCACCGCAGGATGTATTGCAACATTTTTCTTCTAAAACATAACCTTTAGAAAAAACAAAATTTATTACTTCGCTGGAAAAGCTCTGGAAAGTAAAAAGTAATAATAAAAATATTGCAATGATTTTTTTCATCTTATGAATGCAAAAGTATACATTTTAGCGCTTAAGTATTCTTTAAACTTCTGAAGGGTGCATCCCAAATTTTCGCTTCATATCACTCAAAAATCGCAGCCGTTTTACCCATGCATTTGTTAATTTTTTGCCTGGTTTATTATTTGTAAACAAAAAGCCGCCAATTTATGGCGGCATCTTAAAGTTATTTTATATTTCGTTTCAATTACAAAAACAGTAATAGTAATTATTCATCATTACTATTTTCCTCATCAGATAATTGCGAGGTATTGCTATCAGTTTCATCATTATCCTGTTCATTTTTATGGCT